>NZ_JAZARS010000009.1:0-250565 GCF_036233855.1 Gordonia sp. Z-3 | reverse complement strand
TCCGAACCCGGAAGCTAAGCCCTCCAGCGCCAATGGTACTGCACCCTAACCAGTGTGGGAGAGTAGGACACCGCCGAGCACAATTTGAGCTACGGCCCTGTATTCGATACCACTTCGAATACAGGGCCGTTGGCGTTTGAACGCCGAATCCGTACTCTTTTCGTTGCGGGATCGGCGAACATGGATGGTCCCGTGAGAACCGACCACCCGAAAGACTCCGAGGCATAGATTGGCTGGCTATGAGTGACCGTGACCGTACCCCACGTCGTGATGCCGGACAGCGTCGTGACGGGGGTGACCGCCGCGACGGGGGTGCTCGTCGCGATGGTGCGCCCCGCCGAGAGGCCGCTCAGGATCGATACGGCCGACAGGGTGCGTCACGACAGGACGGCGGTAACCGGGGTTCGGCACGTCCGGATCGTGGGACCCGGGGGACCGGTTCGGCTGGCCGGCCAGATGAACCGGCGCTGCCCGAGGACGTCGCCGCGTCGGATCTGGACTCGGAAGTTCGTCGAGATCTGCTCACTTTGGACAAGACGAACGCGGAGAACGTGGCACGGCACCTGGTGATGGTGACCCGTCTGCTCGCCGACGATCCGGCAGCCGCCCTCCTACATGCCCGGGCCGCGCGCCGTCGTGCCGGCCGGGTCGGGTTGGTTCGTGAGACCCTGGGCATCGCCGCCTACAGTGCCGGTGAATGGCAGGAAGCGGTTTCCGAACTCCGTGCAGCTCGCCGAATCACCGGTAACCCGGGTTTGTTGCCCCTGATCGCTGACGCCGAACGTGGCCTGGGTCGACCGTCACGGGCGATCGAGATCGCTCGGAGCGACGACGGTCAGGCATTGACCGGGGAGGATCGCACCGAGATGCGGATCGTGGAGAGCGGCGCGCGCATCGACCTCGGAGAGGCCGACAAGGCCGTCGTCACCCTGCAGAACGAGGATCTTTCGCCCGGTCGGGCCGGCACGCCGGTCGCCCGCCTGTACTACGCCTACGCATCTGCGCTGCTCGCCGCGGATCGCGCCGACGACGCAGTTACCTGGTTCATGAACGCAGCTGCGGCAGACGTCGAGGACGTGACTGACGCCGAATTGCGGCTGGTGGCGCTCGCCGAAGGCGACCCCGGCGACCAACCGGATGTCCAGACCGTGAAGGAACCGAGCGACAGCGACCGGGTCGGCGGTGGCGAGGTCGAGCGTGAAGCGGTCGTCAGTCGGCAAGGCGATTTGATGACTCCCGAGTCACACGCCGGAGAGCTCGGAGAGACCGTTGTGACGAACGAGTCGGCGGCAGCGGAGCCCGACGTCGCCGCCGACATGCGGGTCGCCGCCGCGGCCGGTCCGGTGGATCAGCCTGCCACGGAGGGGGTGTCGGAGCCGAGCGGATCGCAGCCCGCGGCCGACTCGCTGGTGGCGCGCTACGACGCACTTCTGCTCGACCTCGACGGCACCGTCTACGCGGGGCATCGTGCACTACCCGGCGCGCGGGAGACCCTCGGCGAGATCGACACCGCACGGTTTTTCGTGACCAACAACGCGAGTCGCCGCCCTGCCGAGGTGGTCGACCACCTCACCGACCTGGGGTTCGAGGCCACCGCGGACCAGGTGGTGACCAGCGCGCAGTCGGCGGCCCGACTGCTGGCCGAACATCTTGCGCCCGGTTCACGTGCACTGGTGATCGGTACCGACGGCCTTGCCCAAGAGGTCCGCGAAGTCGGTATCGCGGTCACCCGCAGTGCGGCCGATCGTCCCGCAGCGGTGATCCAGGGGCACTCTCCGCAGACTGGTTGGGCCGAGCTTTCCGAAGCGGCACTGGCCATCGACGCCGGCGCCCTCTGGATTGCCTGCAACACCGATGCCACGCTGCCGTCGGAACGTGGCAAGCTGGTCGGCAATGGCTCGATGGTCGCGGCAGTGGCCAATGCCACCGGTAAACAACCCCTGGTGGCCGGTAAGCCCGCAGCGCCGCTGATGGCCGACGCCATCGCCCGCAGCCGAGCGACTCGGCCGTTGGTCGTCGGTGATCGCCTCGACACCGATATCGAAGGGGCGCATGCCGTCGGCCTGGACAGCGTCCTGGTGCTCACCGGCGTGAGCTCGGCGACCGATCTGCTCAACGCGCCCCCCGAACAGCGTCCGACGTATGTCGTCGGGAATCTGACGGACCTTTTCGCAGCGGCGGACACCGTGCGTATCGGTGCCCACGACGGATGGGACGTTGCGATCAACGGGACGGTCGTCACGGTCAGGTCGACCGGGAGGGGTGAGCCCCGCAGTGTGCTCCCTGCGCTCGCGTGGGCGGTGTGGTCGGCTGCCGACGAAGGGGCGCTCGATCTCTCCGAGTTGTCCGTGACCAGCCCGGACTCCGACGTGTTGAGTGTCTTGGAAGCGGTCGGAGTCAAGGCCGTGCGATAGCCTGGGAGCCGCGATGACCGAACCCCACCTGGAGAGCGCCGACGGACACCGGGCCGCTACGCCCCGCCCGGCCCCGAACATGATGCCGCGCGCTGTCGGCTCCACGATTGCAGCCGATGAGACCAGCGAAACGCGGGATCCTGCGTCGGTGACCGGTGCCGTCGGCGCGATCCTCGAGCAGGTCGATGAGATCCGACGAGCAACCGGCGATCGCTTCGATCTGGCCGCGCTCGGGCAGCAGGCCGACTTACTCGAACGCGCCCACGACGTGCTCACCACAGCGCTCGAGGATGTCGATCCTCGATGAGGCACTGATCCGTGGCGCCACGTGCACGACTTGACGCCGAGCTCGTCCGGCGCGGTCTGGCCCGGTCGCGCGAGCAGGCGAGGACGCTGATCGCCGACGGGTTGGTCAAGGTCAACGGTGTGCTCGCGGCCAAGCCGGCAACCAATGTGGGCCGTGACACGCCGATCGTGGTGGCCGACACCGTCGGTGAGGACTGGGCGTCTCGCGGTGCCCACAAACTGTTGGGTGCTCTGGAGGCATTCGAACCATCCGGGTTGACCGTGCGTGGCCGGCGCTGTCTGGATGCCGGCGCCTCTACCGGTGGGTTCACCGACGTACTGCTGCGGCGCGGCGCGGAACACGTCGTCGCCGTGGACGTCGGCTACGGACAACTGGTGTGGCGGTTGCAGAACGATCCGCGGGTGACGGTGCACGACCGTACCAACGTGCGCCATCTCGACCCCGAGGACATCGGCGGTGCGGTCGACATGGTGGTGGCCGATCTGTCGTTCATCTCACTCGGGCTGGTGTTGCCGGCACTCGCTCGTTCGGTCCGGGCCGGTGGCGATCTCGTCCCGATGGTCAAACCGCAGTTCGAGGTCGGCAAGGACCGGGTGGGTGCAGGTGGCGTGGTGCGCGATCCCCAACAGCGTGTCGACGCGGTCGTCGGTGTGGCGCGTACCGCCCGCGATCTCGGCCTCGTAACCCGTGGCGTGGTCGCCAGCCCCCTGCCCGGGCCGTCGGGAAACGTCGAGTACTTCCTCTGGTTGCGTCGGGAAGATGCGCAGCGACCCGGAGCTGCCGCAGCGGGCGACCGACCCGACACCCACCGGCCCGGCGCCGACCCGGTGGCTGGCGATAGGGTCGGAGTTCGAACAGACGTGACGCATGGTGCCGACGACGCCATCGTGTCCGGGCCCGACGCCCCAGAGCTCATCGACACCGCACTGATCGAGATGATCACCCGGGCCGTCGCGGACGGGCCGCGCTGACAGACGAAGGGACCACTGTGGCCAACGAGGAGGTCGCCGGCCGGGGGGAGCATCGGGAGTTCCTGGTGGTCGCCCACACCGGTCGCGAGGTCGTCACACAGACGATGGATGCCATCGCGCGACACTGTGCTGCCGCCGATGTGCGGTTGCGGGTCGTCGACTACGACACGCGGCACGCGGCCGATGAACCCGCTCCCACGAAACCCGGCCGCGAACGGCCGACGAGTCATCCGGTCGATCCCGAACATCTGCGTAATCTCGGAGCCGCGGTCCAGGTGACCACACCGGAACCGGCATCGGCCGAGGGCTGTGAGGTGGTGATCGTCCTCGGTGGCGACGGCACCTTCCTGCGCGCTGCGGAACTGGCTTATCCGGCACAGGTTCCGGTGCTGGGTATCAATCTGGGCCACATCGGCTTTCTGGCCGAGGCGGAGGCCAATCGTGTCGATGCCGTCATGCAGCAGCTCATCGCGGGTGACTACCGGGTGGAACCGCGGATGACCCTCGATGTGGCGGTGATAGACCCGACTCAACCCGACGCGCCGGTCGCGCGGACCTGGGCGCTCAACGAGATCGCCATCCTCAACCGAACCAACAACGGCGTGCTGGAACTCGTCACGGAGGTCGACGGGCGTCCGGTTTCCGCGTTCGGTGCCGACGGCGTGCTGGTGGCGACCCCGACCGGGTCGACGGCCTATGCGTTCTCGGCCGGTGGGCCGGTGATGTGGCCGGATCTCGAGGCCATCCTGGTGGTGCCGAGCAACGCTCACGCGCTCTTCGCCCGTCCGTTGGTGACGAGCCCGCGATCGCAGATCGCGGTAGAGATCGACAAACGTGGCCGCGCCGGTGTGGCACTGTGCGACGGACGACGCCGGATCGACGTCTCCGCGGGCGCTCGCGTCGAGGTGGTCCGCAGCGAGCGGTCGGTGTTGTGGGTGCGCATCGACTCCGACCCGTTCACCGACAGACTGGTGACCAAATTCGATCTGCCCGTGACGGGTTGGCGAGGGAGGCAGGCCTGACGTGCTGGAAGAACTGTCGATCGAAGGCCTCGGCGTCATCGAGCGGGCGTCGGCACAATTCCACCCGGGCTTCACGGCGCTGACCGGCGAGACAGGCGCCGGCAAGACCATGATCGTGACGAGTCTGCACCTGCTTTCGGGCGCGCGGGCCGACGCGTCGCGGGTGCGATCGGGCGATGCGAAGGCCACCGTGGAAGGTCGGTTTCGCCTCGCGACGCCGGATGGTGCCGACGGAGGCGCGACGGTGGACCCGGTGGTCGACGAGATCCTGGAGGCGTCGGGAGCCGATGTGGACGAGGACGGCACGCTGATCGCCATCCGATCGGTGGGCACCGACGGCCGTTCGCGGGCACACCTGGGCGGTCGGTCGGTGCCCGTCGGTGTGATGGGCCGGATGACCAATCAGCTGCTCACCATCCACGGCCAGAACGATCAGCTCCGACTGATGAAGCCCGAACACCAGCGCGCGGCGCTCGACACCTTCGCAGGGTCGGCGGTGCGCAGTGCCGTCGACGCCTATCGAACCGCTCGCCAGGCGTGGATCGGGATTCTCGATGATCTCGACGCCCGCCGCACCGACGAACGTGAACTCGCCCAGGAGGCCGATCGGCTCCGATTCGGTGTCGATGAGATCGCCGCGGTGGACCCGCAACCCGGTGAAGACGCCGAACTCGCCGCCACGATCCACCGGCTCACCGATCTGGAGAGCATCCGGACCACGGGTGCGCACTCGCACGCGATCGTCGCCGGCGACGACGGCTCCGTTGTCGACGCGCTCGGTCAGGTGCGCAGCCTGCTCGAAGCGGCCGGCGACGAGTCGCTGCGCGGCCTGCTTCCGCGCGTGAGCGAGGCGCTGACCGTGATCACCGATGTCGGCGAGGAGCTGTCGGCGTTCCTGTCCGACCTGCCCGCCGACGCCGAGGAACTCGACAAACTGCTGACCCGGCAGGCAGACCTGAAATCATTGGTCCGGAAGTATGCGCCGGACATCGACGGGGTCATCGCGTGGCGTGACAGTGCCGCCACTCGGCTGGCCGAGATCGACGATCCCCAGCACTCCATCACCGAGCTCGAGTCCGCCGCCGCGGCTGCCCGCGACAAGGTCACCGAGGCCGCTGCCAAACTGGGGCGCCGTCGGCGAACCGCTGCCAAGTCGATGGCCGCCAAGGTCTCCGCGGAACTCGGCGGACTCGCGATGGGTGACGCCGCGCTCGCCGTGGAGGTCGCCCCCGAGCCGGCCGCCGACAACGATCGACTGGCGATCGAGATCGACGGCGTACGAGCGCATGCCGGTGCATCGGGTGCCGACCGCGTCGAGTTCTCCTTACTCGCCCACAAGGGCGCGACGCCGTTACCCATCGCGCGATCTGCATCCGGTGGCGAGCTCTCCCGTCTCATGCTCGCCCTGGAGGTTGTACTCGCTGCCCCGACCAGTGGATCGGTGATGGTCTTCGACGAGGTCGACGCGGGCGTCGGCGGTCGTGCGGCAGTCGAGATCGGGCGTCGGCTGGCGCGCCTCGCCCGAGCGCACCAGGTGATCGTCGTGACCCACCTTCCGCAGGTGGCGGCTTTCGCCGACAATCACCTGGTCATCGGAAAGAACGCGGCCAAGGGCAAGAACCGTCCGCACAGCAGCACAGTGCGCACCCTGGATCGCGACGAGCGTGTTGCCGAACTCGCGCGCATGTTGGCCGGGCTCGGCGACTCCGACACCGGCCGCGCACACGCAGAGGAACTCCTGGCCACCGCGGAGACCGAACGCACGTCGGTCGCCGCGGAGTAGCGATCCACGGCTCCCGGCGAGTCGTTGCAGATGTTGCTCGTGTGACAAAAGTTGCAATTGTTGCGGCGCGCCTCCACGATTTCGGCGTCTTGCGTGTCGATCATGAGCGTCATGAAGATGCCTGCACTGCTCGCCCGCACCACCACCGAACTGCCTGGCGTCACCGGAATCGCCAGGATCGACAAGAACACTCGGCGCCTGCTCGACCGTGTCGGTCCGGGCGACATCGCCATCCTCGACGAGATCGATCTCGACCGGGTGACCGCAGACGCGCTCGTGCAGGCGAATGTGGTGGCGGTGGTCAATGCCGCCCCGTCGATCTCGGGTCGGTATCCCAACCTCGGTCCGGAGGTTCTCGTGGCCTCGGGGATCGTATTGCTCGACAACGTCGGCGATGAGGTGTTCAAGCGGGTGAAGGACGGCGCGAAGCTGCGCGTCGACAACAACCGCCTCTATGTCGGTGAGCGCAGGCTTGCGATGGGAACCGAACTGGCCGAGCACGACATCGCCGATATGATGATCGAGGCCAAGACCGGGCTGGTCGATCATCTGGAAGCGTTCTCCGGCAACACGATCGAGTTCATTCGAAGTGAATCGCCGTTGCTGATCGACGGTGTCGGCGTCCCGGATGTGGATGTGAATCTGGCGGGACGGCACGTGGTCGTGGTGGCCGACGGCCCCGACCGCGCCACCGACCTCAAGTCGCTCAAGCCGTTCATCAAGGAGTACTCGCCGGTGCTCGTCGGGGTGGGCGCCGGCGCCGACACCCTGATGAAAGCCGGCTACAAGCCCTCGCTGATCGTCGGCGACCCCGAGGAGATGAAGACCGCGACCCTGAAATCGGGTGCCCAGCTTGTCCTGCCGGCCGACACCGACGGCCACGCCCCGGGCCTTGCCCGCATCCAGGACCTCGGTGTGGGCGCGACGACGTTCCCAGCCGCCGGGGGTGCAGCCGACCTCGCATTGCTGCTCACGGACTACCACGGCGCAGATCTGATCGTGACTGTCGGCTACGGGGGTACGCTCGACGACTTCTTCGACCGTTCACGACGGGAGAGCAATCCGTCGACCTTCCTCACCCGCCTCAAGGTGGGTCCGAAACTGGTTGACGCGAAGGCGGTCGCCACGCTGTATCGCAGCCGGGTGTCCGGTGCGGCCATCGCATGCGTGATCCTAGCCGCGCTGATCGCCGTGATCGCGGCGATCATGTTGTCCAACATGGGTCCTGAGATCATCGACTGGTCGGTAGCGCAATACCACCAGGCCGTGGACTGGGCCCAGGGAGTGTGGAACAGGTAGTCGATGATCTCACTACGCCAGCACGCGATCTCCCTCGCCGCGGTCTTTCTGGCGCTGGCGTTGGGACTGTTCCTGGGATCGGGATTCGTCGGAGACCGGGTGAACTCGTTGACCGGCGCATCCCGGGACCGCATCGGCGATCTCGAGGCCGAACGCGATCACCTGAACGAACAGCTCAACGCCGCCAACAGCTTCGACGCGGCGGTCGCGCCCCGTCTGATCAGCGGTGCGCTCGCCGATCAGTCGGTCCTCGTGGTGACCGCACCGAACGCCGCGGATAGCGATGTCGATGCGGTCAAGGAAGCACTGTCGACGGCGGGTGCACGTTTCGCCGGGCAGATCGCATTGACCGACGAACTCGTCACCGATCAGAACGCGGAACAACTGCGCACCATCGTCGATCAGACCATACCCGCCGGCACGACCCTGCGAGCCGAGCTGACGGACTCAGGCGGCCGCGTCGGGGACCTACTCGGTGCACTGTTGTTACATCCCGAGGGACGAACGGCCGCCGACGCCGCCGACATCCGGCTCGGATTGCAGGCGCTACGGGAGGGTGGCTTCATCGCCGCGGCCGACCGGACGATGTCGGGAGCCGACCTTGTCGTGGTGGTGACCGGCGATGCGCTCGGCGACGACGCGGGTGCACAGGGCCAGCTGGTGGCCCGGACCGCGGCGGCCATGGCCGCCCGTGGACAAGGCGGTGTCCTGGTGGGGCGTGCGGGCTCGGCCGAAGGTGGGTCGCCGATCGCGGTCGTGCGCTCGGATCCGGCGTTGGGCAACGCGGTGTCGACCGTGGACAACGTCGACCAGCAGACCGGGCTGATCACGGCGGTGTTGGCGCTGGCCCAGGAGTCCGACGGGCAGACCGGCGCCTATGGCACCGGGGCAGGCGCCCGGGCGATCACCGTCGGGGCGGCCCCGGGCCCGGCCGCGTGAGGGCAGATCGGTGCCGAGCCGGTGTCGTGGCAGTCGAACCGTCCGCGAGGTGTTACCCTGGAGTCCCGTAGGTAATCAGGGTTTTCTGGCCTGGATCGGCCGACGGGAGACGCATTTTGCGACCACTGCGCCACATGCACGATGGCACCAAACACATCTTCGTGACCGGCGGTGTCGCGTCGTCCTTGGGTAAAGGACTGACCGCATCGAGTCTCGGACAACTGCTCACCGCACGTGGCCTGCGCGTCACGATGCAGAAGCTCGACCCGTATCTCAACGTGGATCCGGGCACCATGAATCCGTTTCAGCACGGCGAGGTCTTCGTCACCGAGGACGGAGCCGAGACCGACCTCGACGTCGGCCACTACGAACGATTCCTGGACCGCAACCTGTCACAGTCGGCCAATGTGACGACCGGGCAGGTCTATTCGACCGTCATCGCCAAGGAACGTCGCGGGGAGTATCTCGGCGAGACCGTTCAGGTGATCCCGCACATCACCGACGAGCTCAAGGCCCGGGTGCTCGCGATGCGCGAGCCCGGGGAAGACGGCGAGGCCCCCGACGTCGTCATCACTGAGATCGGCGGCACCGTCGGTGACATCGAGTCGCAGCCGTTCATCGAGGCGGCCCGACAGATCCGTCACGACGTCGGTCGTGACAACGTGTTCTTCCTGCACGTCTCGTTGGTCCCGTATCTGGCGCCGTCCGGCGAACTCAAGACCAAACCCACGCAGCATTCGGTGGCCGCGTTGCGCAATGTCGGTATCCAACCCGACGCGCTGATCCTGCGATGCGATCGGGAGGTCCCTGAGGGGCTCAAGAAGAAGATCGCATTGATGTGCGATGTCGAGATCGAAGGTGTGATCTCCACCCCCGACGCCCCGTCGATCTACGACATCCCCAAGGTGCTGCACCGGGAGCAGCTCGACGCCTATGTGGTCCGCAAACTGGGTTTGCCGTTCCGCGACGTCGACTGGACCGAATGGGGTGAGCTGCTGCGGCGGGTGCACGATCCGCGAGAGACGGTGACGGTCGCCCTGGTCGGCAAGTATGTCGACCTGCCCGACGCCTACCTGTCGGTCACCGAGGCCATCCGCGCCGGCGGTTTCGCATGGAAGGCGCGGACCGAGATCAAATGGGTGCCTTCCGATGAGTGCGCGACCCTGGAAGGCGCGCAGGCCGCGCTCGGTGACGTGCACGCAGTGCTGATCCCAGGCGGTTTCGGTATCCGGGGCATCGAGGGCAAGGTCGGTGCGATCGCATATGCCCGCAAGCGCAAGATCCCGCTGCTGGGATTGTGCCTCGGCCTGCAGTGCGTGGTGATCGAGGCCGCACGCAGCGCGGGACTCGATGGTGCCAGCTCCGCCGAGTTCGACCCGGACACGCCCTATCCGGTGATCTCGACGATGGCCGATCAGACCGAGGCGGTGGCCGGAGAGGCAGATCTTGGCGGCACGATGCGGCTCGGTGCCTATCCGGCGCACCTGGAGCGGGGCAGCGTCGTGGCGCGGTCGTACGGTGCCACCGAGGTATCCGAACGTCACCGTCATCGCTATGAGGTGAACAACTCCTATCGGGACAAGATCGCGGCGGCGGGACTGGTTTTCTCCGGCACCTCACCGGACGGACACCTGGTGGAGTTCGTCGAGTACCCGAAGTCGGTGCATCCGTTCCTCGTGGCCACTCAGGCGCACCCGGAGCTCAAGAGCCGGCCCACCCGGCCGCATCCGCTGTTCCGCTCGTTCATCGAGGCTGCCCTGAAATACAAGGCCGAGGAACGTCTGCCTGTCGATCTCGGCGACTACGACGACCAGTCGGCCGACGATGCTGCTGCGATCGACGAGATATCGGGTACCGAGCTCGCCGGCGCAGACGAAGTCGGTGACCGGGAACCCAGCGCTTGAGCGGCAGGGCTGCGGCCGACGGCCCAGACGCGCCGGGCGGCCACGAGTTCGCCGTGCGGGGCACCCGCACGGTCTACGACGGTGCGATCGTGACCCTGCGCGTCGACGACGTGCAGATGCCGGGAGGCCGTGTCGCCGAACGTGAGGTGGTGGAACACTACGGCGCGGTCGCCGTGGTGGCGCGTGACGAACAGGGACGCATCGCGATGGTGCGCCAGTACCGGCATCCGATCGGTCGGCGACTGTTGGAACTTCCGGCCGGTCTGCTCGACGCAGGCCCCGACGAGACGCCCCTGGAGGCCGCGCAGCGCGAACTGGCCGAGGAGGTGGATCTGGCCGCCGACCGTTGGCAGGTGCTCGTCGATCTGGCGCTGTCCCCGGGATTCACCGATGAGGCGTTGCGGCTCTACCTCGCCGAGGGTGTGCGGGTCGTCGATACCGCAGAGCGCCACGACGAGGAGGCCGACATGGCGGTGGAATGGGTAGCGCTCGACGACGCGGTCGACCGTGTGCTCGCCGGAGAGATCGTCAACGCGACGAGTGTCGCCGGGATCCTCGCGGTCGCCGCCGCCGAGGCGCGCGGCGCCACGCTGCGTGCGGTCACCGCGCCGTGGCCGGACGAACCGACGGCGCTGCGCGAGCGCCGGCCCACGCGGTGAGTGCTGCTACCGTGCCCACCGACACCGCCGCCGAGCACGTAACCCGTTATCTGGACCATCTGACGGTGGAGCGCGGGGCGGCGCCCAACACGGTCAACTCCTACCGACGTGATCTCGCGCGCTACGAGCAGTTCCTGAACGCACGCGGGATCGACGGACTCGACGAAGTGGCCACTGACGATGTCCGCGAATTCCTCGTCGAACTGCGGCGCGGTGACCCCGACGCCGGGCTCAGTCCGCTCGCCGACAGCTCCATCGCGCGAACGCTGGTGGCGGTGCGAGGGTTCCACAAGTTCGCGACTGCCGAGGGCATCGTGACCACCGACGTCGCACACGCGGTGCGTCCGCCGCGTCCCGCGCGTCGGCTACCCAAATCACTGCCCGTCGACGACGTGCTGGCGATCCTGGAGTCCGCCGGTGCCGACGATCAGCCGCGCGGACTTCGGGATCGAGCGTTGCTCGAGTTGCTCTACAGCTGCGGCGCGCGCATCTCGGAGGCGACCTCGCTGGACGTCGACGACATCGACACCGACGCCCGGGCGGTGCGGCTGCGCGGCAAGGGGGGCAAGGAACGGGTGGTGCCCGTCGGTGGTCCCGCGGTCGAGGCCCTCGAGGCGTACCTCGTACGTGGCCGTCCCACGTTGGTCCGCCGATCGGAACCGGCACTGTTCCTGAACGTGCGCGGAGGGCGGCTGTCGCGGCAGAGTGCGTGGCAGGTGCTCGTCGACGCGGCGCAACGGGCCGGACTCGACACCGCGGTGTCGCCGCACACGCTGCGCCACAGCTTCGCCACCCATCTGCTCGACGGTGGTGCCGACGTACGTGTGGTCCAGGAGCTCCTCGGTCACGCCTCGGTGACGACCACCCAGGTGTACACATTGGTGACGGTGAACACCATGCGTGAGGTGTACGCCACGGCCCATCCGCGGGCCCGGTGAGCGCCGATCGGCAGGACGCCCTGTTTTCCATCGGCGATGCTCCGCAGGATCAGGCATCCGACCCACTAGGCTGGCAGGAACGCGTTGCGGTCGAGAAAAATGAAGGGAGCTGCGGACACGTGAGCACCCCGGGGGCACCGCGGTCAGCCGCCCACGAGCAGTACCGCATACCGGTCTCGCCGTCGCACGACTCGGACGAGGACGCCGAGCACCACAACGAGATCGGGCCCACCGGCCGCCCGTACCGGGAGATCCCGGATCCGAGACCACTCGACCGGCACGGTCCGGCCACGGTCGTCGCGGTGTGCAACCAGAAGGGCGGCGTCGGCAAGACGACGTCGACGATCAACCTCGGCGCCGCCCTCGCGGAATGCGGGCGACGGGTGCTGCTGGTGGATCTCGACCCGCAGGGCGCGTTGTCGGCCGGGCTCGGCGTGCCACATCACGAACTCGAGCAGACCGTCTACAACCTTCTCGTCCCGCCGCAGGCGGCAACCGACGATGTCCTGATGCGTACGCGTGTCGAGGGCCTGGATCTGTTGCCGAGCAACATCGACCTGTCGGCGGCCGAGATCCAGCTGGTCACCGAGGTGGGCCGCGAGCAGTCATTGGGACGTGCGCTGCATCCGGTGCTCGACCGTTACGATTTCGTCCTCATCGACTGTCAGCCGTCGCTGGGGCTTCTCACGGTCAACGCGCTGGCCTGCGCGGACACCGTCGTCATCCCGATGGAATGTGAGTACTTCAGCCTGCGCGGGCTGGCCTTGCTGACCGACACGGTGGACAAGGTGCGCGACCGGCTCAACCCCCGACTGACCTTGGGCGGCATTCTCGTCACCATGTTCGACGCCCGCACACTGCATTCGCGTGAGGTGATGTCGCGAGTCGTCGAGGTATTCGGCGATGCCGTCTACGACACGGTGATCAGTCGCACTGTGCGGTTCCCGGAGACCAGCGTGGCTGGTGAACCGATCACCTCCTGGGCGCCCAAGTCGGCGGGCGCGAACGCGTATCGTGCGCTGGCGCGCGAGGTCATCGCCCGCGACGACGAATCGGCATGACCGACGGCTCGCCCGGTGCCGACCCGGCCGCGGTCGAGACCATCGCAGCCGACGTCAGCGACCCGGCCGCCGCCGATCGGCTGCCCAGTCGACCGGAAACGGCGCCCAGTGAACGGGAAACGGCGCCCAGTCAACCGGATACGAGGAGTCCTGCGGAGTCCGAGGAGAAGCCGACCGGCTTCCAGGTGCGTCTACCCAACTTCGAGGGTCCGTTCGACCTGTTGCTCAACCTGATCAGCCAGCATCGCCTCGACGTCACCGAGGTGGCCCTGCACGAGGTGACCGACGACTTCATCGCCTACACGCGTGACCTGGGCGCCGAGGTGGGACTCGAGCAGACCACCGAATTCCTGGTGGTCGCTGCGACCCTGCTCGACCTCAAGGCCGCTCGGCTGCTGCCGTCCGGAGAGGTCGACGACCCCGAGGATCTGGCGTTGCTCGAAGCGCGCGACCTGCTGTTCGCCCGCCTCCTCCAGTACCGCGCCTACAAGCAGGTGGCCGCTCTGTTCGGCGAGCTGGAAGCAGCAGCGCTGCAACGCTATCCGCGTTCGGTGTCGCTCGAGAAGCAGTTCGAGGAGCTGTTGCCCGAGGTCACGCTCGGGGTGGACGTCCGCGGATTCGCCGGTGTGGCCGCGTCCGCGTTCACACCCCGCCCCACACCGACGGTCGGATTGGATCATCTGCATGACAGCCATCGTGTGTCGGTTCCCGCACAAGCCCGCCGGATCGCTGATCTGCTCACCGCCCACCCCGGTGCTTGGCTGACCTTTCACGACCTGACCGTCGAATGTGCCGACGGGCTGGAGGTGGTCGGAAGTTTCCTGGGCCTACTCGAGTTGTACCGCGAGCGGGCCGTCGCGTTCGAGCAAC
The DNA here is from genome assembly GCF_036233855.1 of Gordonia sp. Z-3. Classification (NCBI taxonomy): domain Bacteria; kingdom Bacillati; phylum Actinomycetota; class Actinomycetes; order Mycobacteriales; family Gordoniaceae; genus Gordonia; species Gordonia sp. Z-3. The sequence continues at coordinate 236,398 of NZ_JAZARS010000009.1, read as the reverse complement.
CCGAGGCCCTCGGCGACCTGCGGGTCAGTTGGACAGGGGACCGCACCGTAGAGGAATTGAGTATGGACACCGCAGAGGACTACGGATGACCGACCAGACAGACGCCGCCGCGGACCCGGCGACCGAGCAGGCACTGTTCACCGAGGACGCCGAACCCGCGCTCACCGACGCTCGTCTGCGATCCGCCCTCGAGGCGGTTCTGTTGGTGGTCGACACCCCGGCGACCGTGGCGGAACTCGCCTCGGCGGTGGATGAGGATCCGGCCCGCGTCCGAACGATGGTGACCCGGATGTCAGAGGAGCTCACCACTGCCAACAGCGGCATGGATCTGCGTTACGCCGGTGACGGTTGGCGCTACTACACGCGAGCCGAGTACGCGCCGTATGTCGAGCGGTTGTTGCTCGACGGGGCCCGGTCGAAGCTCACCCGCGCCGCCCTGGAGACGCTGGCAGTGGTCGCCTACCGGCAGCCGGTGACCCGAGCGCGGGTGAGCGCGATCCGCGGCGTCAACGTCGACGGTGTGATCCGTACCTTGGTTGCCCGCGGCCTCATCAGCGAGGTGGGGGCCGACCCGCAGACCAGTGCGATCACATATGCGACGACCGAATTGTTCCTCGAACGCCTCGGGCTGGCATCGCTGTCCGAGCTCCCGGACCTGGCTCCGCTACTTCCCGATGTCGACGTCATCGACGACCTCGATGACGAGATCTCGTCGGATCCACGATTCGCCAAACTCGGTGCTCACCGGTCAGACTCGACAGAGAACATCTCGTCCGGATCGGACGTCGACGACCGGTCGGCGCCCGATTCGGGCACCGACGATCAGGATTTATGACATGGCATCCGCTAGCCGAGACGGCACACCGGGCCCGCGCAAGAAGTCGGCGCGCGGTCAAAACACGGGCAAGACGACCCGCAAGGCCGGCGCCAAGGGCGCAGGGGCCAAAGGTGCGGCCAAACGAAACCCGCAGGTCGCGGGTGGCTCCACGAAGAAGACCCACCGCAAGGGTTCGTCGAAACCCGACGTGACGTCGGGCAAGGTGCGGCTCAACAACGCCAAACCTGCACGACATCAAAACGTTGACGTCCAGGCCGCCGAATCCGGCGCCACCTACGTCAGCGACGGTGTGCGGTTGCAGAAGGTTCTCGCTGCGGCCGGGGTGGCCTCGCGGCGCGGGGCCGAGGAACTCATCGCCGCCGGGCGCGTGGAGGTCGACGGCGAGATCGTCACCGAACAAGGCCTGCGCATCGACCCGGACACCGCGGTGATCCGGGTGGACGGGGCCCGCGTCATCATCGACGAAGACAAGCAGTACCTGGCCCTCAACAAGCCCAAGGGCTGGCAGTCGACGATGTCCGACGATCAGGGTCGACCCTGCGTCGGCGACATCGTCGCCGAGCGGGTGATGGCCGGGCAACGGCTGTTCCACGTGGGCCGGCTCGACGCGGACACCGAGGGGTTGCTGCTGCTCACCAACGACGGCGAGCTCGCGCACCGACTGATGCATCCCTCTTATGAGATCCCGAAGACGTATCTGGCCACGCTGCGCGGCGAGGTGCCGCGTTCGCTGGGCCGCGTACTCAAGGGCGGCGTCGAACTCGAAGACGGGCCGGTGTCGGTCGACTCGTTCACGCCGGTCGAGGTCCACGAGGGGCAGTCGCTGGTGCGCATCACATTGCATGAGGGACGCAATCGCATCGTGCGTCGGATGATGGAAGAGGTCGGTTTCCCGGTGACCGCGCTGGTACGCACTCACGTCGGCGCGGTCGCGTTGGGGGAGCAGCGCCCGGGCAGTCTGCGTGTGCTCGGGAAGAACGAGGTCGGCGCGTTGTACAAGGCGGTCGGACTGTGAGCGAGGCAACGGTGCGCGGCGGCACTCCGGGTGACGGCGACGCAGCGGGCACACGTGTGATTGCTCTCGACGGGCCGGCCGGCACCGGCAAGTCGACGGTGTCCAAGGCACTCGCCGATCGGGTGGGTGCGCGAGTCCTCGATACCGGTGCGATGTACCGGGCCGCCACCCTTGCGGTATTGAATGCCGGTGTGTCGCTGCAGGACCTGCCCTCGATCGAGGACGTGGTGCGTGGCGCCGACATCCGTCTCGACATCGCCGACCACGGCTGCGTGAGTTATCTCGACGGTGTCGACGTCTCTGCGGCCATCCGTACCGATCGGGTGACCGACGCCGTGTCTGCGGTATCTGCGGTTCCGGCGGTGCGCACCAAACTCGTCGCGGTCCAACGCCGAGAAGCCCAGGGCGCTTTCGTCGTGGTGGAGGGCCGCGACATCGGCACGGTGGTCTTCCCGGACGCCGATCTGAAGGTGTTCCTCACCGCGACGCCTGAGGCGCGAGCGGTCCGCCGGCACAAGCAGAATGTCGCGGCCGGTCGGCCGAGCGATTACGACGAGGTGCTCGTCAGCGTCAATAGGCGTGATCACCTCGACTCGACGCGTGCCGTATCGCCGCTGCGGCCCGCAGACGACGCGGTGATCGTGGACACCAGCGACTTGACCCTCGACCAGGTGATCGACACTCTCGGCGGCCTGGTCCGCGACCGGATCGGAGTGCAGTCGTGACCGAACACAGTGGCGTGGGGGAGGAACTCACCCTTCCCGGTGACGGAACCTGGAATGACGAGTCGGATTGGGAGCTCGGCGATCTCGGTGCCGACGGGCAGCTGATCGACGCCACACCGGTGCCGGTGGTGGCCATCGTCGGACGCCCCAACGTGGGCAAATCGACGTTGGTCAACCGTATTCTGGGGCGTCGCGAGGCAGTGGTCGAGGATATCCCCGGCGTGACCCGGGACCGCGTGTCCTATGCCGCGAGCTGGTCGGGTCGACGATTCACCGTGGTCGACACCGGCGGCTGGGAACCCGATGCCAAGGGGCTGCAGCAGGCGGTGGCCACCCAGGCCGAATACGCCATGCAGACTGCCGACGCCATTGTGTTGGTGGTCGACGGAACGGTCGGCGCCACGAGTACCGATGAAGCCGTCGCGCGGGTGCTGCGCCGGTCGAAGACGCCGGTGGTGCTGGTGGCCAACAAGATCGACAGTGAACGTGCCGAAGCCGATGTCGCCACGCTGTGGTCGCTGGGACTGGGCGAGCCGTTTCCGGTGTCGGCGGCACACGGCCGCGGCGCAGGGGATCTGCTCGACGTGATCCTCAACATGTTGCCCGAGACACCGCGCGAGGCGCCAGCACTGGGCGGCCCACGCCGTGTCGCGCTGGTCGGAAAACCCAACGTCGGCAAGAGCTCGTTGCTGAACAAGCTCGCCGGCGCCGAACGCTCGGTGGTCGACAACGTCGCCGGCACGACCGTGGATCCGGTGGACGAGTTGATCGAACTCGGCGGTGAGACATGGCAGTTCGTCGACACGGCAGGCTTGCGTCGCAAGGTGCGCACCGCCAGCGGGCACGAGTACTACGCGTCGCTGCGAACACGCGCCGCCCTCGACGCGGCCGAGGTCGCAATCCTGCTCATCGACGCGTCGGAGCCGATCACCGAGCAGGACCTGCGGGTGCTGTCGATGATCATAGAGAGCGGCCGGGCGCTGGTGATCGCATTCAACAAGTGGGATCTCGTCGACGAGGACCGGCGTTACCAGTTGGACAAGGAGATCGACCGCGACTTGGCGCGGGTGCCGTGGGCGCGGCGGGTCAACATCTCGGCCAGCACGGGACGTGCCGTGCAGAAGCTGGTGCCGGCACTCGACGGGGCGTTGGAGTCATGGGATAAGCGGATTCCCACCGGCCGGTTGAACAACTGGCTCAAAGAGGTGATTGCCGCAACACCGCCACCGCTGCGTGGGGGGCGGCAGCCGCGAGTCATGTTCGCCACCCAGGCCGCGACCCGGCCGCCGACGTTCGTGTTGTTCACGACCGGATTTCTGGAGGCCGGCTACCGTCGATTCCTCGAACGTCGACTGCGCGAGGAGTTCAACTTCGACGGTTCGCCGGTGCGGATCAACGTCCGGGTGCGCGACAAGCGCGAGCAACGCCGCAAACGCTGACCGTGCACGGCTACGGCCGGTGGGCATGCGATACTGCCACTCGTGCTCATCATCGGAATCATCCTGTTCGGAATGCTGATCGGCGCGGGTGCGCAACTCATCCTCGGGAAGGGCGCCAAGGGGATCGACTGGGGTCTGGCCATCGTTGCCGGACTCGTCGGCTCCTTTGTCGGTGGCTTGCTCCTCAGCCTGCTGTCCGGTGACGGTCTGAACTTCCGGGCCAGCGGAATCATAGGCTCCATCGTCGGCGCCATCCTGATCACGGCCGGCTGGATGTACGCCAAAGGCCGCTCCGCGGCAAACTGATCTGTCCGTCCGGTCAGCATCGTTCCGCAGCCCTCTGACCAGGCGATTGGATAGAAACGGTGCTTGTCGGCTAATGTCATCAAGGCCCCGCTCGCGGGGTAACGGGCTGTGGCGCAGTTTGGTAGCGCACTTGACTGGGGGTCAAGTGGTCGCAGGTTCAAATCCTGTCAGCCCGACCATCAGGAACCCCTTCGACCAGCGTCGGAGGGGTTCCTTTGTATTTGTGTGGCCTTGTCTCTCGGGCCCCTTGTCTCTCGGGCCCCTTGTCTCTCGGGCCCCTTGTCTCTCGGGCCACAGCGCGCTGCGGTCAGCCCCGCCAGCCCGGCGTCACACCTGCCGACCCGCAGCCCAGACGCTCGAAGGCCGCGGCCGACGGGTAGTACCGGCCGACGGGGAGGTAGGGCCCCATCGTCGCCTTCTCCTGGCCGGGAATCGCGCGCTGCACCGAAGCCGAAAAGCTCGGGTCGGGCAACATGTTGCGGAGCAACACCATCGTCTGCTGACGGCCACCGGCCGGTAGCCAGGTGACCCCGCATTCGGCGGTGGCGGTCGACGGGCGGGCGTCGACGGCAGAAATCACGATCGTGTAGTAGCCGAGTTCATCGACGGGGATCTCCTCGTCGTGGGCGCAGCCCAGGTACCCGGTGGTGGGAAGATCCTCGGTGCAGATCGACCAGTATCGGACCTGGCCGGTACCCATGGTCGGTGTGCCGTCAGCGGTGCGCGGCGCGGTCGGCGCCCGGCCACGCAACACCAGCACCGGACCGAATCCGGCGTCCACGTTGGAGACGACGTACTTGTTGTCGGGGTTGTCGAAGAAGCCGCCCTCCCCGAAGCGGTCGGCGAAGGGGCCGATGACCGCACCGCCGCCGGTGCGTCGGGTCACGCCGTCCGCGACCGCCTGCGCGAGCCCGGTGAACTTTGCCCAGCCCGGCGGATCGTCGCCGTAGGTCCCGGCCGGGTCGGTCACCGCGGCAGTAGGCGCCCGGCCGAGGTCGGAGATGCCGGTGTCCACTGCGGTGGGTGCGGCGCCGGGACACGGTTCGAGGGTGCGGCGCGCGCCGCCGGCCTCCACCGCGACGAGGTTCGGGAGCGGCACACCGCCGGCCTGGTCGGCACCGTCGTCCGGCACGTATACGCGCCAGACCACGATCGCCAATCCCGGCGGTGAGGTACGTAATCCGTCGGCGCTTGTGGTGTAGAGGGTGTTGTCCGGGCGCCCGGCCCGTGGCGCGGCGCCGTCCACGAGCCGCACGGTGAAGTCGCGGTGCGCCGAGGTACGCTCGGCGCCCGGCAGATACGGGTTGACCCCACCCTCATCGGGGCCGATAGCGGTGTCATACAGCCCGTCCACCGACTGGGTCGTGGCCGAATAGGTGGTGACCGAGAAGTACCGGGCATGCGGATACCGGCCGCTGATCTCCACGTGGCCACCGGTGGGGATGCGGACCACACTGGCCCAGTACGACGCCGCCGAATCCGGGAACGCGATGTTGTTGGCGTCGGTGGCGAACTTGGTCGGCCACGCACAGCCGTCGAGCCGCGGCAGATCCGCCTGGGCGGGGGTCGGCGGCGCGAGGATCGTCGCCACACCGGCAACCGCGAGTGTGCAAAGCCACCGGAGCAGGCCATGGGTCGGTCGGCGGCGGTGGGTGCAACTCACCTTGGTCATCGTAGGGCCCAGCGACTGGCTGCGAGGATCTTCGTCGTGCCGGCCGCCGCCGCGAGGCCGAGCATTCGAGCAGCTCGGCGGTGAGGCGATCCGATGACGTCGTGACGGTCGCCATCCGATCGCCTTGCTAGGGTCGTCCCTGGTCGGCAGGCGTTCTGCTCGGCCGGTCCAGCCCCATTCCGGCACTGAGGGCCCCTCGTTGCCGCTGCATTCTTCGATGAGGCCATGAAACACATAGAGCGCCCCGATACCCGGTTCATCTCCGACGACGATCTCGACGTCGCCCCTTGGCGGCTGAGGCTGGAGCGGTGGATCGAATCACCGCGCGTGCAGTGGTTTGTGGTCGGGGTGATCGCGTTCAACGCCGTGGTACTCGGTGCGCTGACGACTTCGTGGGGCCGCGGGAGTGGGCATTCGGTCCTCAGCCTGCTGGACAACGCCTGTCTGGCGATCTTCGTCTGCGAGATCTCCTGCAAGCTGATCGCGGTGGGGCCCAGGTTCTTCCGGTCGGGATGGAACATCTTCGACTTCGTGGTGGTCGCAGTCTCACTGGTCCCCGCCTCCGGCGCGAGCAGTGCGCTGCGCGCCATTCGGGCATTACGGATTCTGCGACTGGTGTCGGCGTTCCCGCAGATGCGTCGGGTGGTGGCCGCGGTGTTCGCCGCAGTACCCGGGATGATCTCGATCATCGCGTTACTGGGTCTGGTCTTCTACATCGCCGCGGTGATGGCCACCAGCATGTTCGGCGAGAAGTTCCCCGAGTGGTTCGGCGATCTGGGTGCCTCGGCGTACACGCTGTTCCAGATCATGACCCTGGAGAGCTGGTCGATGGGTATCGTCCGGCCGGTCATGGAGGTCTACCCGTGGGCGTGGGCGTTCTTCGTCCCGTTCATCGTGCTCAGTGCGTTCACCGTGCTCAATCTCTTCCTGGCCGTCATCGTTGACTCGATGCAGGCCATCCAGCGCAGGGACGATCCCGACGCCGAGTCGAGCGAGGCCGCCGGTATCGCGGCCTCGGCCGCACCGGCCCTATCCGGAGAGCAGACGGCAGAACTACGGCAGGAGATCGCCGACCTCCGGACGACGATCACCCTGCTGCACGCCGAACTGCGGGCCGGTGAAGACGACAGCCTCGCGGATCCGCGCTGAGCAGGCGGTGCCGGTGTGGCACGCCCTTGACGAGCGCAGCTGACCCTCGTCCGGCCGGCCAGCCCGGATAGAACGTGAGGCCGGCGGGATTTGCCAGAATGGGCGGGTGCTCACCCCGGACGACATCCGCAACGTCGCATTCGCCAAGCCACCCATCGGCCGACGTGGCTACAACGAAGACCAGGTCGACTCATTCCTCGACGACGTCGAGACCACCATGCGCGAACTCTACGCACGGTTGGCACGCTACGAGGGGGAGCGGCCGACGTGACGTCGACACCCGGGAACTCCCGACCGACCACGTGGCGCGAGATCGTCGCCGCAGATCCCGGCCACTCCCACCGCTACCGCGAGCGATTCCGTGAGCTTGCGGCACGTGGCCAGGACATCAACGGTGAAGCACGTCTGATCGACGCCATGGTACGGCGCGGCGCGCATGTTCTGGACGCCGGGTGCGGCGCCGGACGGCTCGGTGGATACCTCCACGCCGCAGGGCATTCCGTGGTGGGTGTCGACGTGGATCCGGTGCTCATCAACGCTGCCCGCACCGACTACCCGGGCCCGACCTGGCTCATCGGTGACCTCGCCGAACTCGGTCTGCCCGCAGCCGGGATCGACACCGCGTTCGACATGATCGTCAGTGCGGGAAACGTCGTCACATTCCTCGCCCCCGACGACCGACGCACGGTCCTCGCCCGGTTCGCCGAGCATCTCGCGCCCGACGGGCGCGTCGTGGTCGGTTTCGGAGCGGGCCGAGGTTACGCGTTCGACGAGTTCCTCGCCGACGCCGCCGCCGGAGATCTGGTGAGTGAGGTGTTGCTGTCGGCCTGGGATGTCCGGCCGTTCACAGCGCAATCCGATTTCCTGGTTGCGGTGCTGCGGCGTTCCGCACCGTGATCGCGCCCAAACTTTCGCAACTTGTTTTACTTGTTTTGCCCTTGTAGGTCCATACAATGGAGGGCATGCCTGCCACGACCACGCCCGGTGACGACCGCACCACGACCCGGCGGGCGTCTCGGGCCGAGAATGCGTCAGCTGGGCACCGCGGTCGAGCAACGTCGACCGCTTTCACGGAGGCTCTGAGTGACACACTGAGCAGTGTTCCCAAACCCGCCCGCGACAGTTTCCTGCGCAGCGTCACCGGCGACGACCAACTCGACAGTTCCCTGTGGGGACGGGGTCCGTCGGCGACGCAACGCAAGCAGGCGGCGCTGGAGAATCTGCGCCGACAGTTCGCCGCCCGGTCGGCGGTGCTCGAGTACTCGCTGACCCGTGCCGAGGCAGCTGACCTGCTCGAGGTGTCCGAGCAGGCGGTACTCGACCGCATCAAGGCCGGCGACCTGCTCGGGTTGAAGAAGGGCCGGGAGTGGCGGCTTCCGCTGTGGCAGTTCAACGCCGGCTGCGCCCACGGCTTCGTCCCCGGGCTGGCACGGCTACGGGACTCGTTTCCCGGCGGTGTGGTGTCGCTGACCGAGTGGGCAGCCACCCCCAACGTCGACCTCGACGGCGCGACGCCCACCCAGGCGTTGGCCGCCAACCGGATCGACGACGTGATCGCGGTTGCGGCCACCAGCACCTCGGCGGCGTGGTAGCCGTCCTTGCGGCACCCGTTCGCCCGGTCAGCGGGGGACGGGCCTGGACTTGGCGATGGCGTGACCCGACCCCGGCCCACCCGTGGTATTGGTGTCGGATCTACCACGTGTCCGGACACACGTCGGACGGTGCCGCGCACAGGACGTTCGGTCCGCTCCACCGACTCGACCACCACATCCCGACCACGTCGGGTGCCGCGCGCAACTGCCCGGACGATCGATCGATCCTCTACGTGGCCGGCACTCTGGCCACGGCATTCGGCGAGGTCTTCGGTGATCTGCGGGCCGCGACCGCCTGCCCGAATCACCGGGTGGCGCTGGTGAAGCCGACGTCGTCGATCACAGTGCTCGATCTTCGAGGCGAGGGGGCGGCCATGCGGATCGGCGCTCTTCCGTCGCTGGCGACCGGTGACTATCCGCGCGTACGGACACAGGAATGGGCTCGAGCGATCTTCGAGGATCAGCCCGTGGCGCGTCGGGAGGTGCGTGGTGTCTACTACCACGCCGCCCACTCCAACGGTCGCGCTCTGGCGTTGTGGAACACCGACGATCACGTCGAGGTCGTCTCGGCCGCTGACGGTCGGGCTCAGGACTTCGCCCTGAACTCCGCGAGTATGTGGCCGCGGGTCGTCGAGGCCGCTGTGTCGCTCGGGATGCAGGCCGACCTCGTCGAGCGGTGTCCGCGCTGTCGGTGATGCTCGGCCGACACCGGTCAGACCGCCACACCTCGCCTCCCGGCGCGCAGCTGATAGAACACAGCCATGACGGTCACCAAGTCGATCCTGCTCTTCGTCCTCGCCGCTCTGCTCGAGATCGGTGGCGCGTGGCTCGTCTGGCAGGCGGTGCGCGAGCACCGCGGCCTTTTGTGGGCCGGGCTGGGCGTCATTGCCCTGGGCGCCTACGGCTTTGTCGCCACCCTGCAACCCGACGCGAACTTCGGGCGGATCCTGGCCGCCTACGGTGGGGTCTTCGTCGCCGGCTCCCTTGCCTGGGGAATGGCGCTCGATGGCTATCGCCCCGACCGCTGGGACATCGCCGGGGCGGCCATCTGCCTCGTGGGCGTCGCAGTGATCATGTACGCGCCCCGGGCGTCCTGACGTGCTGCGGCACCCGGTGGAATGACGAAGGCGGCGCCGACGTTGTCGATTGGCATGAGCGATCAACCAGAACTCAGCCCCGAGGGGTGGGTACGCGACCAGACCGAGAAGATCCTGGAACAGGGCACCACGGACGGCGTCCAGGTGATGGACCGCCCGATCGTCTTGTTCACCACCACCGGGGCGAAATCGGGCAAGAAGCGTTACGTCCCGTTGATGCGGGTCGAGGAAGACGGCAAGTACGCGATGATCGCGTCCAAGGGCGGGGCGCCCGGGCACCCGTCCTGGTACTTCAACGTCAAGGCCCACCCGCAGATCACGGTGCAGGACGGGACAACGGTGCGGGAACTCACCGCGCGTGAGGTCGATGGCGCCGAGCGCGAGCACTGGTGGGATCTGGCGGTTGCCGCGTATCCGCCGTACGCGGATTACCAGACCAAGACCGAGCGCCAGATCCCGGTCTTCGTTTTGGAGTGACCTGAACAGATCCCGACGACGACAGAATGCCGAGCACATGGCGTGCTCGGCATTCTGCTTTGGTGGTGCGCTCCGCGACGCGACCGCGTAGTTGTGGTGCGGAGTCAGCCGAGTTCGGCCAACCGGGTCCACGTGTCGATCACGGTGTCCGGGTTCAGCGACATCGACTCGATGCCCTGCTCGAGCAGCCATTCGGCGAGGTCGACGTGGTCGCTGGGCCCCTGCCCGCAAATGCCCACGTACTTGCCGCGGGCCTTGCACGCCGAGATCGCCGCAGCCAGCATGTGTTTGACGGCAGGATCGCGTTCGTCGAAGGAGTCCGCGACAAGTGCGGAGTCGCGATCGAGCCCCAGCGTCAGCTGCGTCATGTCGTTGGAGCCGATGGAGAATCCGTCGAAGTGATCCAGGAACGCATCGGCGATGACCGCGTTGGACGGGACCTCGCACATCATGATCACTTCGAGCCCGTTCTCGCCGCGGCGCAGGCCATGCGAGGCGAGCAGCGAGATCACGCCCTCGGCCTCGGCGAGTGTCCGGACGAACGGGATCATGATCTTGACGTTGGTCAGTCCCATCTCGTCGCGCACGTACTTCAGCGCCGCGCATTCCATGGCGAAACAGTCGGCGAAGTCCTTGGACAGGTATCGCGATGCGCCGCGGTAGCCGATCATCGGGTTCTCTTCGTCGGGCTCGTAGAGTTCGCCGCCGACCAGCTTGGCGTACTCGTTGGACTTGAAGTCCGACATGCGCACGATCACGGGGTGCGGCGCGAATGCCGCGGCGATGGTCGCCACCCCCTCGGCCACCCGGTCAACGAAGTACGAGCGAGGGCTCTCGTACGCTGCGATCGCCTCGCCGATCTGCTCTTTGAGCGGGCCCTCGAGGGTCTCGAAATCCAGCAGGGCCTTGGGGTGAATGCCGATCTGACGGTTGATCACGAACTCCAGCCGGGCCAGACCCACACCGCTGTTGGGCAGGCGGGAAAACGCGAAGGCCTGCTCTGGGGTGCCGACGTTCATCATGATCTTGGTGCTGATCTCGGGCATTGCCTCGATCGACGACTCGGTGACGTCGAAATCGAGCAACCCGTCGTAGACGTAGCCGGTGTCGCCCTCGGCACAGGAGACGGTGACCTCGCGTCCGCCGGTCAGCGACCGAGTGGCCCCGCCCGATCCCACGACCGCGGGGATACCCAGTTCGCGGGCGATGATCGCGGCATGGCAGGTGCGTCCGCCGCGGTTGGTGACAATCGCGCTGGCACGCTTCATGATCGGCTCCCAGTCGGGGTCGGTCATGTCCGCGACCAACACCTCGCCGGCCTGGAACTCGTGCATCTGCTCCACCGACTCGAGCACTCGGACAGCACCGGCGCCGATCCGCGCGCCGATGGCCCGACCTTCGACCAGGACGTCGCCGGTCTCGTTCAGCCGGAAGCGCTGCTGGCCGGTAACTGCCGCCCGCGATTGCACGGTTTCCGGGCGTGCCTGCAGGATGTAGAGCTCGCCGTCCACGCCGTCCTTGCCCCATTCGATGTCCATCGGGCGCCCGTAGTGCTCTTCGATCAGCAGCGCTTGTCGGGCAAGCGCCTCGACTTCGGCATCGGTGAGGCTGAGCAATCGTCGGTCGGCGGGATCGACATCGACGAACTCGGTCGTGCGCCCCACGGAGCGATCCTCGGTGTAGATCATCTTGGTGGCCTTCGAACCGATGCCCCGCTTGAGCACCGCGGGCCGCCCGGCACGCAGGGCCGGCTTGTAGACATAGAACTCGTCAGGGTTCACCGCTCCCTGCACGACCGCTTCGCCCAGCCCGTACGAGGACGTCACGAACACGGCGTCGGCGAAACCCGACTCCGTGTCGATGGTGAACATGACGCCCGACGTGCCGATATCGGAGCGCACCATCTGCTGCACGCCTGCCGACAAGGCGACGGCGTCGTGATCGAACTCGTGGTGCACCCGGTAGGCGATGGCGCGGTCGTTGTACAGCGACGCGAACACCTCGCGCATCGCCTGCAGCACCGCGTCGATGCCGCGCACATTGAGGAACGTCTCCTGCTGCCCAGCGAATGATGCGTCTGGAAGGTCCTCTGCGGTCGCACTGGATCGCACGGCGAACGAGGCCTCGTCCGAACCGCCCGACAGCTCGTCGAAGGCCGTGCGGATGTCGGCCTCGAGGTCGGCGGGGAACGGCTGATCCATGACCTCTGCGCGGATCTCGCGTCCCGCCTCGGCCAGGGCCTGCACATCATCGGTGTCGAGGTCGGCCAGACGCGCGCTGATCTTGTCGGCCAGACTGCCACCCTCGGCGCCGGCCTGGTTCACGAAGCGGCGATAGGCGTCGGCGGTAGTGGCGAACCCGTTGGGGACCCGGACCCCGACATTCCTCAGGTTCCGGACCATCTCGCCCAGGGACGCGTTCTTGCCGCCGACCTGCTCGAGGTCGGCGAGGCCGAGGTCGGCAAACCATCGGACGTTGCTGTTCATGAACGGACTCCTCGATTCTCGGGGTGGGGCCTGCGCGCGAGCACTTGCAGGATGAGGGTCGACATCTCCTCGACGGATTTCGCCGACGAGTCGATGACGGGCAGATCGTGGGTGCGGTACAGCTCCTCGGCACGCTTGAGTTCGTACGTACACTGCCGCAGGGATGCGTACGTCGAATCGGGGCGCCGTTCGGTCCTGACCGCGCTGAGTCGTGCTGCGGTGGTGATGATCCCGAAGCACCTGTCCTGCAGGTGTCGGATCGGGCGCGGCAGGTCGGTGGTGACGAGGTCCTCGTCGACCAGCGGGTAGTTCGCGACGCGAAGTCCGTGCTGCAACGCGAGATACATCGTCGTCGGGGTTTTTCCGCAGCGCGACGGCGCCACCAGGATCACGTCGGCCTTGTCCAGGGTGCGAACACTCTGACCGTCGTCGTGTTCGATCGCGTACTCGACCGCCTGCATGCGGGCGTTGTAGCGCTTGACATCGCCGACGCCGTGCAAACGCGCGGGCGTTCGGGCACCGCGCGTGCCGAGGATCGACTCCACTTGCTGCATGTGCATGTCGAAGAAGTCGATCAGCGGGGCACGGGTCTTCTGCAGCTCGAGACGAACGTCGTCGAGCGCGGCCGTCACGAAGACCAGCGGCGTCATGCCACGATCCATCGTGGCGTCGATCCTGTGCACCACCTCGCGAGCATCGTCGGCGGTGGTGATGAACGGGATCAGGGTGCGGTCGAACCGGTGATCGGGGAAATGCAGCAACAACGCATTGCCCATGGTCTCGGCGCTGATTCCGGTGCTGTCCGAGAGAAAGAAAACCGGGATCGCGTCACCGGCGTACGTCTCACTCACCCGGTCATGTCCTGTCGCCGACGACACACTGTGGGCTCCATCCTGACGCAGTCGCTTCTCGGCCTGACGGGCAGGTCGCTTAACCGGATGTTCGCGATGCGTTCACGACGCCGGGGTGACGCAGTTGGACCACCTCGATGGCACGTCAGTCGGCAGCGTGCCGCAGGTATCCATACAGGGCGGCGCGATAACCGCGGGTGTAGCTCGGTTCGTCGTCGTCGGGGTCAGGCTCGGTCGCCATCGTGGACGACGCGTGATGTCGGGCCCACGTCGGCGGAAAGCCGCACAGTCGGTTGTTGGCGTCCTCGAAACCCTTCTGGAAGAGATCCGGATCGAGGTGGCCGTCGAGTTCGGCGTCGACGATCGGGAACGAGGTGGGCAGGCGGGTGACGACGCCGTACTCGGTGACGATGTCGATGTCGAGCGATTCCTCGTCGCCTCGCGTCATCAGGCCGACCGCCGTTCGGCGAGGGTCCGGTACAGAGTGGCGCGACTGACGCCGAGGGCCGCAGCGATCGCCGGTACGGGTTGCCCTTCGGCGCGCATGCGTTCCGCGATGGCGATCTGATCGTCGCCGAGCGCACGCGGGCGCCCCACCGATGAGCCGCGGTGACGTTGGGTCGCGCCGAAAGCCGGACGTTCCGTTCCCAGCCCCTCGTCGAGCTCGGCGAGAGAGGCGAGCACCGCGACGATCATCGCACCCGCAGGGTCATCGGTGTCGAGGCCTTCGCGCAGCGACCGCAGACCGATCTGTCGCTGCGTGAGATCGCGTGCCGTCGCCGCGACCTCGGTGGCCGTGCGACCGAGGCGGTCGATGCCGACGACAACGGTGGTGTCGCCGGGGCGCGCGTAATCCAGAAGTGCGGCGAAACCGGGGCGCTGGCGCATCCGCGCGATCGTCACGAGGACGTCGGTGTAGATGCGTGCCGGTTCAACTCCGGCATCGGTCAGCGCGTCGATCTGGGATTCGAGCGTGTGCGCCCGGGCGCCTGCGCGCGCGTAGCCCAGGAGCATGCCTGGATGTCCGCTCACCGTGTCCGATCTCATGGAGCATCACTCTATCTCAGAATATCTCAAAAATGCTGTTCGGAAACAGGCGTGTTCTGAGACTGACATACGCGAAAGCGATGTAAACCCCTCGCTTGTGTCTCGAAATAGTGAGGGGTTCTGATATGAGACGACCGAGATTGTGAGATCGATGATCCGAACCTTCCGGAACGACACGCGCCGCCTCGAGTCGGTCGGGGGTGGACATCGCGATCGGGTTGGACTCATTCGGCCCTTTCGGTCGGAGTACCGGTCCGGTCGGCGTAGCGTCGGGAGCACGTCGGATGCCGGGTTGATCGGGACGGAGGCGACGCCCATGCACGACAAGCAGCAGACGAGCGATCCGCTGGCGGATTTCGTCGATGAGGTCTTGTGCCGGCACTTCGGCCCGGACTACGCGTCCGCGGCCGGAATCGATCGCAACCATGTCGAACAACTGCTCACCGACGACACCCGGCGACGGGTGGCGGAGTCCCGGGCGGCTGCGCTGGAGTGGGGAAAAACCGAGGTCGGACGCGAGGTCGCGATAGCGTGCGACCGTCTGGTGATCACGTCGAAGGGCCTCGTGTACGCCGCGGGGATGAGCGCGGCCGGAGCGGGCCGACCGCTGTATTACCTCGCCACACCGATCGAGTTGTTCGAATCGATCGTCGAGGGGGTCGATCTCACGTCGCTTCGGCAGGGTGCGGTGGCCGCGGTGGATGACCGATTCGGTCACGAACTGACTTATCCGTGGCCATTGGACACCGGGTTGCGTCATATTCTCGACACGCACCAGGCGTTGCATCTGGATCTGGCCGAACACTCCGAACCTGCTGACTTCTGCGAGCCGTAGCCCGGCGACCGCCGTGCCCCTCCGTTTAGCGCGTTCGATGCTGGTGAACGCCCTATTCTGATCCCGAAGGACGCTCGAAATCGGTGGATCGGTGGTTCGCATGGGCGCAGCGGTAACGTGCGGGTCCTGCGGCACCGGTCTGCGCGAGGGCGCCCGGTTCTGCGACCGATGTGGTTCGCCGACCGAGGCTGTGGGCGAGTCCGCGGAATACAAACAGGTCACGGTGCTCTTCGCCGATGTGGTGCGCTCGATGCGCATCGCCGCAGCGGTCGAACCCGAGCGGTTCCGCGAGATCATGGCGGGGTTGGTCGAGCGAGCCGCGGTGGCGGTGGCGCGCTATGGCGGGAGGGTCGATTACACCGGTGATGGCGTCATGGCGATCTTTGGTGCACCGGAGGCCCTCGAGGATCACGCCACCCGGGCGTGTCTGGCGGCTTTGGCGATCCAGCGTGAGGCCAAGAACTGGGCGGTCCAGGTCGCCCGCCGCGACGCCATCGATCTGCGGGTACGCGTAGGACTGAACTCGGGGCAGGTCATCGCCGGTGAACTCGGATTCGGATCGTCCTTCGGGTACACCGCGGTCGGTGAACAGGTCGGGTTCGCCCAACGTATGGAATCGGTGGCTCCTCCCGGTGGCGTGATGGTGTCGGAATCAACAGCGAGGTTGGTCCACGACGTGGCCGAACTCGCGGCGCCGCAGTGGGTGCGCGTCAAAGGCTCCGACCGGCTGGTGCGTGCCCGGCGCTTGCTCGCAATCGTTCCGCGCCACGCGATCACCGGCCGGACCGGGGCGCGACTGATCGGACGCCGGCGGGAGCTGGCGTCTTTCGTGACCCTGGTGGACCGGGCGATCGGTGGTGGCGGGTCCGTGGTGAACGTCGTGGCGCCTCCGGGGATCGGTAAGAGCCGGATCGCGCAAGAGGTCGCCACATCGGCCCGCACGCGCGGGGCCGACGTGTTGTGGACGTTCTGCGAATCGCATACCCGCGACGTTCCGTTTCACACCGTCGCCGGCCTGTTGCGCACCGGCCTCGGTGTGGTGGGACTCGACGCGCAGGCCGCCCGTGCCCGGGTCCGGCACCGACTGGTCGATGCCGACGCCGAGGATCTGCTGCTGCTCGATGATCTGCTGGGCATTGCCGACTCCGATGTGCTTGTGCCGGCTATTGACCCGGATGCGCGGCGGCGTCGGCTGATCGCCTTGATCAACGCGGCGTCGCAGGCGCGCGCCGGGCCCGCCGTGCTCATCATCGAGGATGTGCACTGGATCGATTCGGTGAGCGAGTCGTTGTTGGTCGGCATCTTGTCGGTGCTCCCGCAGACGCCGACGGTCGTGCTGATCACCTCGCGACCGGAATATCAGGGAGCTCTGTCCAGGCTGCCGGATGCGCAGCACATGACGTTGTCGCCGCTGGATGCCTCGGAGACCGCGATGCTGGTCGGGGAGTTACTCGGTGCCGATCCATCGGTGGGCGAACTCGCCGAGGTCATCGTGGACCGGGCCGCCGGCAACCCTTTCTTCGCCGAGGAGATGGTTCGGGAACTGGTGCAACGTGGGATTCTCGTCGGTGAGCAGGGTAATCACCGATGCCCTGTCGACGTCGCCGATGTCAGCGTGCCGGTCACGGTCCAGGCGACGATCGAGGCCCGGATCGACGCGTTGCCGCCGCCGGCCAAGCGAACAGTCCACATGGCGGCAGTCATCGGAGCACGTATTCCCGCCGACTTGCTGGGTGAGGTGGAGAATCAGGCTGCGGTCGACGATCTGTTGCATGCCGAGCTCATCGATCAGGTGCGGGCGGCACCGAACATGGAATACGTCTTTCGCCACCCGCTGATCCGCGCGGTGGCCTACGAATCGCAGCTCAGGGCAGACCGTGCCGACCGACACAGGCGCGTGGCCACCGCGATGTGCAACCGTGGGGCCGACGACGAGAACGCCGCATTGATCGCCGGCCACTTCGAGGCCGCCGGCGATATGAACGCAGCCTACCGCTGGCATATGCGCAGCGGCGGCTGGTCGGCGAGCCGCGACCTCGGCACGGCACGGGTCAGCTGGGAGCGCGCCTGTCGCGTCGCGGACGGTCTGCCCGGCAGCGGGCCCGACGTACTGGATATGCGCATAGCCCCACGTTCGATGCTCTGCGCAACCGACTGGCAGGCGTGGCCGGTACAGGACACGTGGGGCCGTTTCGCCGATCTGCGGGAACTCTGCACCGCGGCCGGGGACAAGGTGTCGCTCGCCATCGGCATGAGCGGTCTGGCGGCCGAACTGCTTTACGTGGGACGTCCGGGAGAGGGCTCGACATCGGCCTCCGATCAGATGGCACTGTTGGAGTCGGTCGGCGATCCAGGATTGACAGTTGGGCTGTCGTTCTTGGCTTTTGCCAATTGGTTCAATGCCGGCGAGTTCGGCCAGATCCGCCGTTGGGCCCAGACCGTGATCGACCTGGCCGATGGCGATCCGACCATGGGAAGCGGATTCGGACTGGGCTCGCCGCTTGCGATGGCGATGGCGTTTCGTGGGATTGCCGGATGGTGGCGTGGCGGCGATGGCTGGCAACAGGATCTCGACGAGGCCCTCGTGCTGGCCAGAGCGAGCGACCCGGGTACTCATGCCCTCGTCGTCACCTGGATCTTCGGCCCCGCTCTGTTCTACGGCGTTGTTCGAGCCGACGATGCCACGATGCGGGCGATCGAAGCAGCCGAGGGGCCGGCGAACGCGGCCGTCAGCGACTTCGGTCTGCTGGGTGCGCGCTACATGCGCGCCATAGCGCTGTTGTATCGCGACGCCGCGGACGAACGTGATCAGGGGTTGGCACTGATGGCGGCGGCCGCAGAGTTCCTTCGCGATCGCGCCCCGTCGCTTCTGCCGCTGATCGAGGTCTTGACCGCTCGCGAGCAGGCCGGTCGAGGTGATCTCGATGGCGCCATTCCTGCGATGCGTACCGCCATCGCGGTGCTCCGCAGCGAAGGACGACCCGGGTGGGGCATCGCCGGCGTTGCTGTGCTGGTCGAGACGCTGCTGGCGCGCGGCGCCGAAGGTGATGTCGGCGAGGCGCGCGCCGCCATCGACTGGGTTGCCGAGACGATCGCCGACAGTGAGCCCGCGGCGATACCCGGGCTCACGTTGTTGCGGTTGCGTGCTCTGCTGGCGCGCGCGGTGGGCGATGTGGAGGCGCACCGGGATTTGGCCCGTCGCTATCTGTCGGCGGCGCGGGCGTTCGACTTCGACGGCCATGTGCACTGGGCCCGGGCAATGCTCGGGTGACGTTGGTGACCGCTGACGCCTGCCGCCGAGTTCGCTTCTGGTCTGTTGGAGGCACGAATACCTTGGTCACGGGTTCGGCGCGGCGGGCGTGGCGCTGTCGGACGACTTCGGTAGGGTCCTCCGAGTGAATGCGAGTCCAGCTGTGAAGTCCGTGAACGCACGTCTCGCGGAGGAGTTGTCGGTCGCCGAAGGCCAGGTCACGGCCGCGGTGCGGCTGCTCGACGAGGGTTCCACCGTGCCGTTCATCGCGCGCTATCGCAAGGAGGTCACCGGCAGCCTCGACGACACCCAACTGCGTACCTTGGACGAGCGTCTGCGGTATCTGCGGGAACTCGACGAGCGGCGCGATGCGGTGCTGGCCTCGATCGACGAACAGGGCAAGCTGACCGACGAGCTGAGGGCCGCTCTGCTCGCGGCCGAGACCAAGGCCCGCGTCGAGGACATCTATCTGCCCTACAAGCCGAAGCGGCGGACCAAGGCCCAGATGGCTCGGGAGGCCGGCCTCGAACCGCTCGCCGATCGGCTACTCGCCGATCCGGGTCTCGTTCCGGACGAACAGGCGGGCGAGTTCGTCAACGACCAGGTCGCCGATGCCGCGGCCGCGCTCGACGGTGCCCGGCACATTCTGATCGAACGCGCCGCCGAGGACGCCGAACTCGTGGGTGCGATCCGCGAGAAGTTCTGGGCGGACGGTTCGATGCGGACCGCGGCACGCTCGGAGGCTGCTGCGTCGTCGCCGGCCGCCCAGAAGTTCCGCGACTACTTCGACTTCACGGAGCCGCTGGACTCGATGCCGTCGCACCGGGTGCTGGCGGTGCTGCGTGGCGAGAAGGAAGAAGCGCTGTCGCTCACGCTCGACGGCGGCGAGGACGAGGCCTACGAGGCCATGGTGGCTGCAACGCTCGGCATCGACGCGGCCCACCCGGGCGCCGGCACCCCGTGGCTGGTGACGACAGCACGGTGGGCGTGGCGCACCAAGTTGATGATGTCGGCGTCGATCGAAGCCAGAGTGGCGTTGCGTCAGCGGGCCGAAGCCGACGCGGTCACCGTCTTCGCGACCAACCTGAAGGATCTGCTGTTGGCGGCACCGGCGGGAACACGACCGACGTTGGGCCTGGATCCCGGCTTCCGGACCGGCGTCAAGGTGGCCGTGGTCGACGGGACCGGCAAGGTGCTCGACACGTGCGCTGTTTATCCTCATCAGCCGCAGAAGCAGTGGGACCAGGCCAAGGCGACGCTGGCCGCGCTCATCAGCCGCCATGACGTCGATCTGGTGGCCATCGGCAACGGCACCGCATCGCGCGAAACCGATGCGCTGGCAGCGGAATTGATTGCCGAGATCCGCTCATCGGGTACTCGTGCACCGGCGAAGGCGGTGGTGAGCGAGGCGGGCGCCTCGGTGTACTCGGCATCGGAGTACGCCTCTCGAGAGCTGCCCGACCTGGATGTCTCGTTGCGCGGCGCGGTCTCGATCGCGCGTCGGCTCCAGGATCCGCTGGCCGAGCTGGTCAAGATCGACCCCAAATCGATCGGCGTCGGTCAGTACCAGCACGACGTGGCACCGGGCACGCTGGCGCGGAGTCTCGATGCGGTGGTCGAGGACGCCGTCAACGCGGTCGGCGTTGACCTCAACACCGCGTCGGTGCCGCTGCTGTCCCGGGTGTCGGGGGTCACCCCGGCGCTCGCCGCCGCCATCGTCGCGCATCGTGACAACACCGGGCCGTTCCACAGCCGCCAGGGACTACTCGATGTGCCTCGCCTGGGCCCGAAGGCGTTCGAGCAGTGTGCGGGGTTCCTCCGCATCCGGGACGGTGAGGACCCGTTGGACTCCTCCGGCGTGCACCCCGAGGCGTACCCGGTGGTGCGTCGTATCCTCGATCGCGCCGGGGTGGGCATCACCGAGCTGATCGGGAATGCTCGGACGCTGCGCGGCCTGCGCCCGACCGACTTCGCCGACGAACGCTTCGGCATCCCGACCGTGACCGACATCCTCGCCGAACTCGAGAAGCCGGGTCGCGACCCGCGACCGGCGTTCGAGACGGCGACGTTCGCCGCCGGCGTGGAGAAGGTGGCCGACCTCACGCCGGGCATGATCCTCGAGGGCGTGGTCACCAACGTCGCCGCCTTCGGCGCCTTCGTCGATGTCGGCGTTCATCAGGATGGGCTTGTGCACGTGTCGGCGATGTCGGACAAATTCGTCTCCGATCCGCACGAGGTGGTGCGGTCCGGACAGGTGGTGAGGGTCAAGGTCCTCGACGTCGATGTGGACCGCAAACGAATCGGTCTCACCTTGCGGCTCGATGATGAGGTCGGCGCCGGATCGGGGAAAACAGCCCCGAAGAAGGCCGGTGGACGACGACCCGAGCGGGGCCAGAGCGACGAATCCCAGCGCAACGGATCCCAGCGCAACGGGACCCAGCGCAATCGGTCCGGTAAGCGCAGTCGGGACTCGGGCCGCGGCAACCGTGCCCAGCCCAACGGCTCGATGGCGCAGGCGCTGCGCGACGCCGGTTTCGGCCGCTAGCGCCCCGCGCCGGAAGTCACTGGCCCGGAACCCGACTCAGGTCCGTGCGCAACAGCATCACGTTGTAGTCACTCCAGCGTGACGCATTGAAGTACAGCTCCGGGGAATCGCCTTGGAGCGCAGGGGAGTCGGGCAGCATCATCGGGCCGTAGACGACGATGGTGTTCGGGGCGACCAGGTAACGCGGCGCGCTCCACGGTCCCTGCGGGTGCTCGGCGGTGCGCATACGAATGCCGTTGTCGCCGTCGAGCATCACGTACCTGTCGAGATACGGGCTCCACGCCACCGACAATTCGGTCACCGGCTGCGGCACGACCTGCGACTGCACGTCGGGCATGTCGGCGAGTGCAACCCAACCGAGTGCCTCGCCACCCCAGTACTCGTAGCGGTCGAGATCGAGGATGTCGGCCGGCTTGAACCGGGCGAGGAAGGTGGCACCGAAACGGCCGTTGGGAGTGCCGAACTGGTAGACGTAGTCCTTCTCGCCGGCCACGTCCGGCCGGCCGCGCACATACGCGTTCTGCTGGAACTTGCCGTTGTTGTACTCCACGGTCGGCAGTGCGGCCGGTAGCGCCAGGGAGATCGGCGAGTTGATCCGGATGGTGTCCTGGTCGGTGTGCCAGGTCTGACCGTTGTCGTCGGAATGTGCGATCGCGGAGAAGTTGGTCACCCAGTTTCCGGCCGATCCCCACGAACGAACTGACATGTAATTGATGAACTGTCGATGTCCCGAACCCCAGGGCAGCGAGATCGCCGCGGTCGGGATCGTGGTCACCTCGATTGCGGAGATGCCCAGGGACGGAATGAGTTCCTGGGCGTAATTCGGTTCGCCGGCGGCGATGACCGTGCCCGACGTCGGGTCACCGGCCACTCCGTCGGGCACTCGGATCCCGTCAGACAGACGGTGGTCATCCGACCGCAGCAGCACATTGTGGCGCCACTGCTGACCCAGCGCATTGCAGTTGCCGAAGGTGTCGCCGAAGGCCATCAGGGTCTGCCCGGTGCCGTTGTCCCAACTGACACCGAGATCGGTGCCACTGATCGCGAATCGGCTGAAAGTGCGGTTGGGGCTCAGGGGGCCGGTGACCCAGGCGATCGATCTGGTGCTGACGCCGAAGTACGGCGGCAGGGGCCCTTGCGGGCCGATGTTCGGAATATCCGAGCTGCCCAGGGAACCGCTGGAACCGAGGGAACCGCTCGATCCCAGTGACCCGGTATCGGGGACGCTCGAGCCGAATCCGCCGTTGCCGCAGGGCGCGGCGCCGGCGACGCCGGCCCCATGGCCGGTGGCCAGTACGCATGCGGAGACGGCGAGGGCCCCGACCATCGCGAGCCGCGCAGTGCGCGTGAGTCGACGCCGCACGAGACCTCCCCGTCCATGGGTCTGTTACTGATGTGATCAGTGTTACTGGTGGGGTAATTGTGACCCAGGGGATGACGAAATCGAAGACGTCCCACGGTCACGATCTGGTCTCGCAACAACCACACCGAGAACTGGCAACCACACAGGCCATTTCCCATGTGATTGACAGTTCCCCGGGTGAATACCGTCAGCTGCGAAGGGCGACCGCGTCGCGCAGCGCGATGAGGTCACGCAGAACGGCCGCGCAATCGGTCTCGAACTCGGCGTCGGAGAGGTCACGTCGACGAACCGTGAACACCACCTCGGCGCCTTCGGGGTGGGGAAGAACGCGCAACGGGTTGTGCACGACGGCGCCGTCCGGCAGTGTCACCTCGTGGTCGAGGACGCCGAATGAGTTGATCGGCGTGAAGTCGACGCGTACCTCGCCCATTGGCGATCGGACCACCAGGGTGTCGCCGTCGCGGCGGACGTCGGAGGCGAGACCAGCGGCCCACTGCGGCAGATTCGCCGGGTCGGCGGCATAGGCGTAGACCTCGTCGGGGGAGCTCGAGACGACGACCGAGATGTGTCGGCTGCCGGTGTCGTTCATCGCTCCGAGGCTACCCCGACGCGTGGGGATTACACGTTAGGGTGACGATATGCCGATCCTGAACAAGGACATGACGCTGTGCATCTCGCTGGCCGGACGTCCGTCGAACATCGGAACCAGATTCCACAACTTCCTCTACGACGAACTCGGCCTCAACTTCATCTACAAGGCGTTCACCACCGACGACATCGCCGGTGCGATCGGTGGGGTCCGGGCTCTCGGGATCCGCGGATGCTCGGTGTCGATGCCGTTCAAGGAGGCAGTGATCCCGCTCGTCGACGAGATGGAGGAGTCGGCGTCGGCCATCGAGTCGGTCAACACGATCGTCAATGATTCGGGACGCCTCGTCGCGTCCAACACCGATTACGAGGCCGTCGCCGCACTGATCGACCGTCATGCACTGTCGACGTCGGCCTCGGTGGCGATCCGCGGGTCGGGCGGCATGGCCAAGGCAGTGGTGGCGGCCTTTCGCGGTGCCGGGTTCGGCGACGTCACGGTGATCGCACGCAATGCGGGCACCGGTGCCGCACTGGCTGACCGGTACGGCTATCGATTCGCGTCCGAGGACACCGGATCAGGCGCGGCGATCCTGGTCAACGTGACCCCGCTCGGCATGCGCGGCAGCGATGAGGACACCCTGTCCTTTGCTTCGGCCCAGATCGACGCAGCCGACGTCGTGTTCGACGTGGTCGCGTTCCCCGCCGAGACCCCGCTGATCCGGGCCGGGCGCGCTGCGGGCAAGAGGGTGATCACCGGTGCCGAGGTGATCGCGCTGCAGGCGGCACGCCAATTCGAGAGATACACAGGAGTCGAGATCACCGCCGACCAGGTGCATCGAGCTTCCGAATTCTCGCGCGCCGCAACCTGATCGGACGGCGCCTCAGTCGCTGATCACCTCGCGTACACGCGCCTCGAGGCGATCCACCGTGTCCACGTCGATACCGAAGTCGTGTGCGAGGACGTCGAGTATCTCGCGTTCCGACGCCAACTCTCGTTTGGTGCTCGTCCCGTCCGCCCGGTGAATCGACAGCAGACGGTTGCGCAGGTTCCAGCGAGCATCGTCGACGACGAGACAGGCCGACACCGTGGTGCGGAAATGGGAGTCGGGATGGGTCGAGGCAAACCAGCTGCCGACCACACCGTCGACCGCGGCGCGCGGGCGTTCGTCGAACAGGTACAGCGGCTGCCACCGGCCCGCCACTCGCGACTCCAGCACGTGCAGGTCAGCCTCGGGCCACACTCCCACGCGGAAGGGCTCGAGATCGGTGGGCTGCTCGTCGCCGATGGTGAAACGCAGTGGCGTGGTGGGGGTCTGCCCGCCGAAACCCACGTCGACGAGGTGGCGGCTACCGTCATCAGGAACCGTCACGGCCAGCAGCTGATGCGTCTCCGCGGGCAGCGGTCCCGGTCCCTTCATCCACACCACCCGGCCCGCGAGCTGATCGACGCGGAAACCGAGCGCGCACAGCACAGCACGGAACAGCCCGTTGTGTTCATAGCAGAACCCGCCGCGTCGCCGCCGAACGAGCTTGTCCTGCAGGCTCTCCGGGTCGAGATTGGCCACCGGGATCCCGGTGAGCGGATCGAGGTTCTCGAACGGGATGTGCCGAACGTGCGCGGCGACCAAGCTCGCCAGAACGTCGGCCGTGGGTCCGGGCACGCAAGGGTGACCGATTCGATCGAGGTAACCGTCGACATCGACCGTGCTGGTGTCCATGGCATCCATGGTCGCACCCCGCCCAGCGGATTCCGTACCCGTGCCCCGTGGCCGGGTATCCTCGCGTAGGCAGGCGGATGCCGCGCCTCACGGTGACCGGCAGGAAGGTGGCGAGATGGGCAAGATCCGGGTGACCGGGAAGGTACGGGTGACCGGCAAGGTCCGGGTCACCGGCCTCGACGAGCTGCGCCGACGATTCACCAGACCAGCCCAGCGGCCGACACCGCCCGAACGCTGACCGCCCCGAACGCTGACCGGCCCCGGACACCCCGCGCGCGGAGGATGCCTCGTCCGGACCTGTGTGCGCTGATCAGGCCTGATCGTGCGCATGCAGGACGCTCGGCCCGGCCACGTTCGCGCCGAGTGTTCCCACCCGGCGGCGGAGTTCGCGGTCGGCCGTCACCACGAGTATCGGCCGATTCACCGCAGTGGCGACCAGGTCGACGATCCGATCGTCGCCGGAACCGGACGCTGCGACGGTGGCCACCGTGGGCACCGACGTGACGGTTCGGGCCTTGCCCTCCACCACCATCAGCACCTCGACCGGTCCGGGCATCCCCGCCACACCGGTGTCGGCGAGGCCGACGAGTCGATCACGCAACCGCTCGGTCGCCCCGTGCCGGTCGCGCCACCAACCGTCGGGTCGCGAACCGACGACATTGGCGGCATCGACGACGATCAGCGGCAGCTGTTGGTCGGACATGCCAGTAAATCTAGTGTCGCGGGACATCAGTGTCCGAAAGCGACCCCGTGGCAAAACCGGTTCTCCGGGTCGAGAGCGGACTTGATTGCGTTCAGTCGGCGGAGGTTGGTCTGACTGAATGCACTCGCCGACCGTGCGGCCTTCTCGTCCCCTTCGAGGAAGTTCAGGTAGGCGGCACCGGTCACATACGGAGCCAGTGCCTGGCGGGTCAGGCGCTGGGCGGACTCCACCGCGAGACCCACGTGCGGGTCGGGGACCACCGACCCCAGCTCGAGCAGGAAGGTGCCCTCGCGGCCGCGGTCATTGGGTGCCGCGGATGCGCCGCGGGCAACCGCCGCGCCGGCATGGCGTATCTCGGCGAACAGGATCAGCGGCAGGGTGCCCGGAGCGGGGAGTACCCGATCCACCAGGATGTCGATGGCTGCATCAGGCAAGTCGTGCATCCACTCGGTGGTGACCATGGCCGGCATGGGATCGGTCGGATCCATGCTGATGGCGTCGGCCGCGGTGAACGGCGTCTCCGCCCACATGTCGATCTCGGGGGTCTTCCACCGACGCCACTCGTCGATGATCTCGGCTCCGACGGTCAGATCACCGGACCAACAGCCGCGAACGAGGGTGAAGCTCTTGCCGCGCAGGGGTTCGGGCACGATGTCGAGCGGCGGGAAGTTCATCAGGCTGATAGCCGAGGTCAGGTCGTCCGGTTGATGTGGCGCCCACTCGGCAAAACGCCGCATGATCTCCGCGGCGTCCTCGGCCGGATAGAACAGGTTGCCCGCATAGACGGTGCTCACCGGGAACAGGTCGATGACGATGTCGGTGACGACGCCGAGGTTGCCGATGTCGCCGCCGCGTAGCGCCCAGAAGATGTCCGGATGACTTGCTGCACTGACCCGCAGCGGGTTGCCATCCGGGGTGACCAGGTCAAACGAGCGCACCGCGTCAGAGCACAATCCGTATTTGCGGCCGAGCCATCCGAATCCACCGCCCAGGGTGTAGCCCACCACACCGACGTCGGTGGTGGAACCGAGCAGCGGCGCCAGCCCGTGCTGCTGCGCGAGCTCGAGAACAGGGGCCCACTTGGCGCCGGCGCTCACCGTCGCCGTACGCGCCACCGGATCGACGGTTACGTCGGTCATCGTCGAGGTGTTGATCAGCAGTGCGTCGTGGGCCGGTGTGCCCGGCCCATGGCCGGTTGCCTGGATCGCCACCCGCAATCCCTCGTCCGCGGCGAACCGGACGGCCTCGACGACGTCGTGCCGGTTGGTGGGTACCGCGATCACCGCCGGCCGGTGATCGGTCAGCAGATTGAAACCGGCGCGCGCCTCGTCATAGCCGGGCTCGCCGGGAAAGTACACGTCGCCGGCGATGCGGTCGGCAAGCTCGGTCGGCCCGTCGGTTCGGGGTCGGACGGCGCGGTTGGTCGGTCGGGTGGACTGAATCGTCATCGGGGTTCCTCACTGTGTGCCGGATGTGCGGCGAACTGGTTATTCCGGATGACCACAACTCTCGCCGTCGCCCCTTGAGGGACACTTGGAGCCGGCTTGGGGTGACGACCGCAAGTCACGCGGGTCAGTTTGCGGGAGCGTGGTGGACGACAGCCGATCAACCCACGGGGTCGCCCGGGTACGGCGAGTAGCCGAGGTCCATGGCGAACGCGTCGATCCGCTCGCACAACGCGGTGCTCTGCTGGCGAGTCGCCACCCGGCGGGCCTCGGCCAACGTGTCGCGAACCATCGCGGACGGCTGGTCCGTGGCGTGCTGGAACTCGGCGCAGACCAACAGCCGGTGGGCATCCGGATATCGCTGGCCGGTGCGTTCGGCAAAGGTCTGTGCGTGCTCGAGCAGCACCGGCACATCCTCGAATCGGCCGACCGAGACCAGTGCCTCTGCATACAGTGCCCACCACAGGCCGGCGCCGGTGCGCTGTTCGGCTCGCGGATCGTGCAACCGCACGATGTGTTCGAGCGCGCCCTCGTCGGCGTCGCTGACCGCGCGCGACCACCAGTAGATCCGCTCTGCGGGCATTCGCAGGTATTCCAGCGCACTGTGGCCGGAGGAGCCCACGAGCCGTTCGCCCACCTCGCCGACCCAGTCGGCATCGCCGACGAGCGCACCGGCGGTGACGGCGAAGATCGCGGTACCCAGGTACGACATCGGGTCCTCGGGGCCGTTGTCGATCTGCTCGAACAGTGCACGGCCGTGACGGGGTCCCACATGCATGGTCGCGGTGAGCCCTGCGAAACCGCTGCCGATCATCAGTTGATCGGCCTGTATCCCGTCCACCGCGCGGTCGAATGTGATCTGGCTTTCCAGCAGTCGGTGGGCGTCGCCGATGTGCCCGCGGTCGAACAGGTCGATGGCGGCAGCTTGGGAGGCGAGATGGTGCACCACGGGCCGCTCACTGTGTCGCGCTCGTTCTGCCAAGGCATCGGCGTAGCGGCGGGCCGGCCGGATCTCGGTGAGTTGGGAATGCGCGGCGAACCGCGCATAGTTCAGGCGGGCGAGCAGCGCGTCGTCGTGGGCGCGCTCACCGAGTTCGCGGGCACGGCGTAGGAGTTCGCGATCGGCTGCGAAGTAGCCGTGTCGGGCGACATCGCCGGCGAGCATCGTGCTGATTGCTTCGAGTTCCATCGGTTCGTCGCCGATCGACCGGGCCAATTGTGCGGCGTCGGTGAGCCTCCGGTCCGCCGCATCGAAGTTGTAGCTGCGCAGGGCGATGTGCCCGGCTTCCAGGAGCGCACGGGCGGTTCGGGTCCGGTCGGCCAGGGGGCCGGCCGCCCAGAGGTGGATGGCGCGCTGGGTGGCCGTGGTCGCGCCGGTGGCGTGCTCGAGCTGATCGGCGATGGCGAGATGAATACGGTATGTCCGCCCAGTTGACAGCCCGCCGGCGATGGCCTCCCGGATGAGATCGTGGTCGAACCGAAAAGTGAAGGGATCGTCGGCCGTCGCGCCGATCAACCCGGCGGCATAGGCGGGTTCGAGAGATTCGAGCATCCGGTCGGGCGTTGTCTCCGCAGCCCCTGCCAGCAACGACAGGTCCACCTGACGTCCGATCAACGCGGCGACCTCGAGTACGCGTATTGTCTCCGCCGGGAGCGGGCCGAGCCGTTCGCGGACCACGTCGCGCACGCCGGCCGGCACCGCGCCGTCGGCCATCGAGCCTCTGTCGGCCAGGATTCGAGCCAACTCACGGACGAAGAATGCGTTTCCGCGCGTCCGTCGCGCAATCGTGGCCACGGTGCCCGCCGTTGGCCGTTCCTGGGTTTCCCGCTGCACCAACGCCGCGATGTCGTCGTCGGATAAGGGGCCCACCTCGATGCGCCGGTGCTCGGGCAACCGTGACACCGCCGCGAGCGCATCGACGACCGCGCTGCGATGGACCCGCGTCCGCACCGACGCGAAAAAGGTGACCCCGGGAGTGCCGCGGGCGGCCATGTGCGCGAACAGCTCCAGCGACGCGCTGTCGGCCCAGTGCAGATCGTCGAGGACGATGATCAGAAGGTGATCGAGCGCGACTCGCGTGAGCATGTCCGCAGCCTGGTCGTAGAACCGGAATCGAGCCGCGGCATCGGGCATCTCGCGTGGCGGTGGGATGACCGTGGTGCCGTGGGTGACCATCCGGCCGAGATCGTTGTCGAGCAGCGCCGAGCGGTCATCGTCGGTCATCTCGGGTAGGACGGCCCCGAGGATCTGCACCCACGGCCACATCGACGGTGCTGCGGCATCTTCGGTGCACCGCCCCCACAACACCGTGACGTCGGCGGCACCGGCGGCGCGCCGGGTCGCCTCGGCGATCAGCGCGCTCTTGCCGGCTCCGGCATCACCTTCCACAACGACGATGCCACCGGGCCCCTGCAGGGAGGAGAGCACGGTGCGATGGGCAGCCGCGAGTTCGTCGGCGCGGCCGATCAATGCCGCGGGCGCCGATGCCGGTGTTGCTGGTGTGGTGGTGATCGTGCGGCCATGCGGAGCGCGCACACCCGAGTTGCGGGCGGTGCTGCGGATGCCGGGGGTGGCGGTCGAGCGCCGAGATGGGGCGGACTCGAGGTGTGGTGCGTGGTCGAGAATGTCGCGTTCGAGCTCGCGCAATCGTGGGCCCGGGTCCACGCCGATTTCGTCGGCGAGATGGCGCCGGGCATCGGCGATGGCGGCCAGCGCTTCGGACTGACGCCCGAGGCGGTACCGCGCGGTGGCCAGCAATACCCACAGGCCCTCGTCGAGCGGTGCACGGCGCACGGCCTGCTCCAGTTCGGGCACAAGTGCCCGGTGCTCGCCGAGCGTCAACCGCAACTCATAGGAGAACTCACGGGCCTCACCGACGGTGCGCTCGAGGTGCGCCGCGGCCTCATCGCGGAAGGTCAGACCTTCGAACTCCGGGAGCAGCGGGCGATACCCGGCCAGGGCAGCCCGCAGATCGCTTGCCGCGCTCTCGAGGTCGCCTCGGCGCTGCTGCTCGTGTGCTGCCGCGATCGCAGCGTTGAGCGCGCGGACGTCGACGTCCGCGTCGCCGGCGATGAGGACGTAACCCGTGCCACGGGTGACGAGCACCGTCGACGGTGAGCGCGGCCGTCGGCCGGGTTCGAGGGCCTTGCGCAGACCAGAGACATAAGCCTGGACGGACACCTCGGCCCGATCCGGTGGCGTCGCACCCCAGATCCCGTCGATCAGTCGATCGACGCTCACCGCATTGCCCTCGGCAAGCAGTAGCTGGGCGAGGATGGCGCGTTGTTTGCGCGTGCCGAGTTCGGCGGGCTCGGAATCGATCTGCGCGCCGAGGCCGCCCAGGACCGTGTACGCGAGCCGAGCCATCAGCGCGAGTGTAGACGGGAATGTGTGGCCACGCCTTGTATCGGTGAACTGGCCGACTACGCTGGCGCCGTGTCCGTTTCCGCTTCTCAGTTCGTGCGCTGTTCGGTCGGCGAGACGAGGCCCTGATGGGTTTCACCACCGAAGAGCTGATGCGCTGTCGCGACAAGGAGGTCGCCGACCTGGTGGGGCCGGACTGTCGCCTCCTGTTCGTCGGGATCAACCCGGGATTGTGGACAGCGGCCGTGGGCGCACATTTCGCGCGTCCGGGCAACCGGTTCTATCCCGCGCTGTACCGCGCCGGGATCGTCGACCGGTTGATCGACGCGTCGGCCGGCATGTCCACCGACGATCGTGATCTCCTGTGCCGCCGCGGTGTCGGGATCACGAATGTGGTGGCTCGCGCCACGGCGACGGCGGCCGAATTGTCGGCCGACGAACTGACATCCGGTGGGCGTCGGCTGCGGGAGCGGGTCGCAGAGATCCAGCCGGTCGTCGTCGCTGTGGCGGGTATCACCGCATACCGTTCGGCTTTCGGCGTGCCGCGGGCGGTGGTGGGCCGGCAAGAGGAGCGCTGGGATGGGGCACAACTGTGGGTGGTGCCCAACCCGAGTGGACTCAACGCGCACGAGACCGTCGATTCGTTGGCGGCAGCCTACGCCGCGCCTGCACGCGCTGCGGGGCTGGTCGGCTGAAACCCCAGACGCCGACTCGGCCGACCGGAGCTCAGATGTCCGATGCGGAGATGAGTCGTTGACGGACCGAGAGCAGTTCCATCTCGGGACGGCCACCCGCGAACCGCTCGACGTTGTCGAGCACCTCGATGACATGAGCGCGGTCGGCGGCGACCATGCCCACGCCGATCAGCGTCCGACGGTGGGCGTCGAGATGGCCGACCTCGGCGGCGGAGACACTGAACCGGCGACGAAGCTCTGCGACTACGGGGCGGACCAACGACCGCTTGTGTTTGAGCGAGTGCACATCTCCCAGGAGATAGTCGAACTCGGCGAAACCGATCCACATGGTGCGGCCAGTGTAGTTCCGGGTCAGAAGCCACGCCGCCGCGGGTACAGGCGTTCGGCAAGGGCGTGTTTCTCGGACACGCGTCGAGCACGTGCATCCTGGGCGAACCCGCCGGCGATCGGACGATCCGGGATGACCTCCGGATCGGCGACGACGGTCCACCGTGAGCCGGCCGCGGTGAGCGACCCGTGCTTGGCGGCGTAATAGTCGGGCCGAGGTATCACGGCGACCCCGGAGTCACCGGCCGCGGCCGCGACCAGGTGGGGGTGGAAGCGAGTGCTGATCCACGTGTTGCCCAGGCCGGCCGGCATACCCCGATGCCAAACATCCAGGAAGGGGACGGTGCGGGCGCCGTGCAGGCGATCGCCGAGGCGCACCACGATGTCCCGGTCGCGGCCCGGAATTCCTTCGACCACGGTGACCGCGTCGCCGGGGACGTCCCAGGCGTCGAGCGTGGCGTGCACGAACCCCGCGAGCGCAGGCGCACCACGGTGACCGTGCCAGGCGAAGTCGTCGGTCAGATCACCCTGGATGCACAGCGTCACACCGCCGTCGGGCGTCATGGACTCCGGTTTCTGCAGCGTGCCGGCATCATCGATCGTGAGCCAGGCATCGTCGCCGGTCTGTCGCAGCGCGGGCGTCGGCGCAAGTGCGTCGGCAGACGCGGCATCCCGGACATCGAAGACGTCGAACTCAGCCACCGCCTTCTCGAGCACAGACCACGCCGGTTCGGGCGCCCGCGGCAGCAGTCCCTGCCCGCTGGCGTAGGCCGCGACGCCAGCGGTCCGCGCCAATTCGGCGATCGCTGCCACCAGCGAGACATGATGGGGCCATACGGCATTGACGTATCCACCGCCGAGGAGGTGGACCGATGAGGCCCGGCGGAAAACGTCGACGCCCTCGGCGAGGCGGGGCGCCGGTCCGAACCGGGTCGCGGCGTCGGCTACCCAGACCCATGGCGTGTCGGGATCCGGCCCATCGGTGCGCGTGCGATTCGACGCATACTGCGTGAGCTGCCATAGGGTGTCGACGAAGACGGCCCGAGGATGGATGTCGCGCAGCAACAGTCCGGCCTGACCGGGGCTGTGACAATCCAGTACCACCCTCGCCCGAGGGCGGGTGCGGGCCAAGTGGCGCAGCCAGCCTCGGGCGATCAGTTCGTCGCCGTAGTTCGGCCAGCCGGCCGGAGAGACGAGATAGATGATCTCGTCGTGTCCGCGGCGGACACCGAGGCGATCGCGGATGGCAGCAGGCACACCGGGCACAGGCACCCACGGGATGTTACCCACCCGCTCCGATCACCGGGGCAGGTCGTCAGTCATCGCTGCCGAGCATGTCGGCCACATGGTCGGGGACGTACTTCGACAGCGATCGTGGCGGACGCCGGTAGTTGCCGGTGTCGACCGGCTTCTTGGGCAGCTCCACCTTCGGCCGGGGCACGTCCTCGTAGTCGATGGTCGAGAGCAGATGGGAGATCATGTTGAGGCGGGCATGCTTCTTCACATCGGATTCGACGACGAACCACGGGCTCGTCGCGGTGTCGGTGTGGACCATCATCTCGTCCTTGGCCCGGGAGTAGTCCTCCCATCGGTAGACCGCCTCGAGGTCCATCGGGCTGAGCTTCCATTGCCGGACCGGATCGTCGAGTCGGGACTTGAACCGCTTGAGCTGCTCATCGTCGGACACCGAGAACCAGTACTTGCGCAACAGGATTCCGTCGTCGATGAGCATCTGTTCGAAGATCGGTGTCTGACGGAGGAAGCGCGTGTGCTCCTCCGGTGTGCAGAAGCCCATCACTTTCTCCACACCGGCCCGGTTGTACCAGGATCGGTCGAACAACACGATCTCGCCGGGCGCGGGCAGATGGGCAACGTAGCGCTGGTAATACCACTGACCGCGTTCGCGATCCGTCGGCGCGGGCAGAGCGGCAACTCGCGTGACACGGGGGCTCAGGTATTCGCTGATGCGTTTGATGGTGCCGCCCTTGCCGGCGGCGTCGCGTCCCTCGAAGATCACCACGACGCGGCTACCGGTTGCCCGTACCCACTCCTGCAGTTTCACCAATTCGGTCTGCAGCCGGAACAGTTCGGCCTCGTACGCCTTGGTGGAGAGCTTCGGCCTTTTCGCGGCCTTGTCGTCCTTCGCCTTCTTCGCCATTCACAGAGGATGCCACGGACACCGGTCGCGGGCGATGACACCGCGCCAGCGCCGCAGGTGCGGTGTCGGTCAGGCCGGCAACAGATCTCCCACCGCTGAGATCTCGGCGGTGAGTTCGGCCACCGATGCGTCGATGCGGGCTCGTGAGAATTCGTTGATCTCGAGCCCCGAGACGATTTCCCATCGCCCGCCGACCGGGCGAACCGGGAATGAGCACACCACACCTTCCGGAACGCCGTACACCCCTGGTGAGGGGAGTGCGGCCGAGGTCCAGTCGTCACCCTCGATGCCCAGCACCCAGTCGTGGATGTGGTCGATGGTCGCACTGGCTGCCGACGCCGCCGACGATGCCCCGCGCGCCTCGATGATGGCCGTGCCACGGGTGGCCACGGTGGGGATGAAATCGTCGATAAGCCACGCGCGGTCGGCCGCGAAATCAGCTCCGCTGCGCCCGGCGACCCGGGCATGGAAGATGTCGGGATACTGGGTGGGGGAGTGATTGCCCCACACCGAGACCCGGCTGATGTCGCGCGCCGCGCAGCCGGCACGGCGCGCCAACTGCGCGATCGCGCGATTGTGGTCGAGGCGGGTGAGTGCGGTGAACCGCTCCGGTGGGATGTCGGGGGCGTGCGCCGCGGCGATGGCGGCGTTGGTGTTGGCCGGGTTGCCGACCACGATGACGCGGAGATCTGGCGCGGCAACGTCGTTGAGCACCCGGCCCTGTTCGGCGAAGATGGCTGCGTTGGCCTGCAGCAGGTCGGCCCGCTCCATCCCCTTGGTCCGGGGCTTGGCACCGATCAGGAGCGCGAACTCGGCGCCATCGAAGGCGGCCCGCGGGTCGTCATAGATGTCCACCGAGACGACTTGCTCGAAAGCGCCGTCGTCGAGTTCCATCGCGGTGCCCTCCGCGGCCGACACTGCATGCGGCAACTCCAGCAACCGCAGTCGAACCGGGCGATCATGGCCCAACATCGCGCCGGCGGCGATCCGGAACAGGGCGGCATATCCGATCTGCCCTGCGGCACCGGTCACGGTTACTACGGCGGGGGTGGTCGATGACATCGTGTCCTCTCGTCAGAGTTCTCACAAAGGAAGGTTGCTCAGAATCAGGGCAGTGGCTGATGAGGGACAAGCGGGGTGCGATTCGTCGATGGCCTACGCAACGGCGGGTGGCCCGACGCTACTTACCGATCCTCGAGCAGGATCACCGTGTGCACCGGGCTCGACAACGTGAGGATCGGGCCGAATACGCGCCAGACCAGTGGGACCGACGTGAAACGGGCCAGCCACTCGTCGGCGTCGGCACGGGGTGGGGGACAGGCCATCATCGTGGATGCGAGCCGGCCGATCCGGAGTCGGTCACCGGTGACGGCCACGCTGCCGGCGTGCGAGTTGCATCCGGCGTCCATACCGACACGGTGCGCGTTGTCGAAACCGATGACCACGGGGCCACCACCCGGGATGGTGCCGCCGATCACGGTGACAGATGTATATGTGCGACCGGCGAGCAGGGCATACGGGTCGTCGAGCGGCAACGGCGGCACCGGCGCCGGTCGGATGGGCGCGGGAGGCACCGGCGCGGGTGCCGCTGCGGCCGGCCCGGCGACGAGTGGCTGCGCCAGGATCGCGCTACACAGGAGGAGCATCGGCGCAGATCGGCGCCGATGCCGACCCCGGGGCTCGCGGTGCGGTTCGGTGCACTCGACCGCGTCCGAACCGATGGGGCCGCGCGTCGCCGATGGTGCCTTCACCCCGATGAGTGGCATGGTTCCACGGTACCCAACCGCGACGCCGTTCGCGGGTGGTGACGGCCGGTGATGTCGGCGAGACGACCGGTGGGTGTCGGGCACCGCAAGGCCCCGGTGTCGAGCACCGAAGCGGCGAACGCGGCGCGTACCGTGGACGGCGACCTCGGGGCCGCCCCGCGGTGGATTCGCGCGTCCGCGGGCGTGCCGCCATCGAGACCCGGCGCTCCGACCGCTACCCATGCCCGACAGGCACGAGTCAGGAGAAGTGTTCGGTGGGAAAGCTGACCAACAGCATGTGGCGCCTTCTGGGCTCCCAGTCATCGCGAAATCAGTCGAAGTCCGTCGCACTGATCAAGGACGCAGACACCCACACCTCCTGGGCCGCCGATCTCGCCGACGATGAGTTCGCGGCACAGGCCCAACAGCTCGACATAGGCTCGAAGCCCGCCGACCGTGCGAGGTTTCTCGCGCTCGTCCGGGAGGCCGCAGATCGCTCGCTGGACATGCGGCCGTTCGACGTTCAGTTACAGGGCGCGCTGCGGTTGCTCGAGGGCGACGTGGTCGAGATGGCCACCGGTGAAGGCAAGACACTGGCCGGTGCGATCGCTGCCATCGGGCATGTTCTGCAGGGCCATCGAGTGCATGTGATCTCGGTCAACGACTACCTCGCGACCCGTGACGCGGAGTGGATGGCGCCCTTGTTCGCGGCGTTCGGTCTGGTGGCCCGGGCGGTCGCGGAGAACTCCGATCACGAGGAACGCAAGGCCGCCTACGCCGCCGACATCACCTACGGTTCGGTCAACGAGATCGGATTCGACGTGCTCCGCGACCAACTCGCACTGTCGCCGGATGACCTGGTGTCGCCGAAACCCGACGTGGCGATCATCGACGAGGCGGACTCGGTGCTGGTCGACGAGGCGCTCATCCCGCTGGTGCTGGCCGGGTCCACCGAAACCGAGGTACCCGATCAGGCCATCCACGATGTGGTCGCACGCATGAAGAACAAGCACTACGAGGTCGACACCGAGGGGCGAAACGTGACCCTCACCGAGGAGGGCGCGTCCTTCGTCGAGGAAGAGCTCGGTGGTATCAACCTCTACGACGAGGACCACGTCGGCACCACCCTGGTGCACATCAACATCGCCATGCACGCCCACTATCTGCTCGAGCGGGACGTTCATTACATCGTCCGCGACGGTGGCGTACACCTGATCAACGCCTCGCGTGGCCGTGTCGCGCAGCTGCAACGCTGGCCCGACGGCGTTCAGGCCGCGGTGGAGATCAAAGAGGGGCTCAGCCAGACCGATTCCGGCGAGGTCATCGACACGATCACGGTGCAGGCCCTGATCGGACGGTACCCCTCGGTGTGCGGCATGACCGGCACCGCATTGGCCGCGGGCGAGCAGTTCCGGCAGTTCTACGACCTGCTCGTGTCGCAGATCCCGCCGAACACCTCGGACATCCGGGTCGATGAACCCGACCGCGTGTACGACACCAAGGCGAACAAGGTCGAGGCGATCGTCGGCTACGTCAAAGAGGTGCACGAGACCGGACAGCCGATCCTGATCGGCACGCACGACGTCGCCGAGTCCGAAGAGCTGGCGTACTTCCTCGACAAGGCAGGTGTGTCGACGGTGGTGCTCAACGCGAAGAACGACGCCGAGGAGGCGAAGATCATCGCCGAGGCGGGCGCGCGGAACGCGGTGACCGTCTCCACTCAGATGGCCGGCCGTGGCACCGACATCCGGCTCGGCGGTTCCGCAGACGACGCTGCCGCGCGAGAGGAAGTGGTGGAGTTGGGTGGGCTCTGTGTCATCGGGACCGGACGGCATGACACTCAGCGTCTGGACAACCAACTGCGGGGACGCGCCGGCCGTCAGGGTGATCCGGGCCGCTCGGTGTTCTTTTCCAGTCTCGAGGATCCGGTCGTGACAAGGAATCTGGCTTTCAAACGAGACCCCGTCTCCCAGTCCGAGGACGGCTCGATGGGAGCCAAGGGAATAGACCTCATCGAACAGGCGCAACGGGTCGCTGAAGGTGTGATGCTCGAGTTGCACGCCAACACCTGGCGCTACAACAAACTCGTCAATCAGCAGCGCGACATCGTTGTTGCGCGGCGGATGGAGATCCTGACCACCGACACCGCGCTGGACGAACTCAGCGCACGTGAACCGGACAGGTATGCGCAACTGACGGGTGCAAAGACCGCCGAGCCGAGCGCTCAAGAGTCGAGTTCCGAGGAGTCGAGCCCTCGAGAGTCGAGCACTCAAGCGTCGAGCGCTGAAGGGTCGAACCCCGATCGCTCGGCGACCGCGGAGGGGACGACAGCCGAGGCGGCCCCGATGCCGCCGGTCGAGCCGGTGGACCGCGAGGTCCTCGTGCAGGCGGCACGCGAGATCATGCTGTATCACCTCGACCGGGCATGGGCCGATCATCTGGCGTTCGTGTCCGACGTCCGGTCGAGTATTCACCTGCGTTCGCTCGGCAAGGAGAGCCCGCTCGACGAGTTCCACAAACTGATCCTCGACGAGTTCGCCGGTCTGCCCACCGAGGCCGTGGACAAGGCGTGCGTCACCTTCACCTCCGCGACGATCACCAACGACGGTGTCGATCTGGGGACCGCCGATCTGCATCGCTCCACCACCACGTGGACGTACATGGTGCACGACAACCTCTTCGCGTCGGGCGGCGCGAAGACCCTGCAGGGCATCATCGGCATCTTCCGGTGACCGGAGACACGGACGGCCGCGGTGATCCCCGAGCGGAGGCCGAGGCCACCACCGTCGCCGACGATCGATGGTTGACCGTTCCGAACGCACTGAGCGTCTTACGGCTCGCGCTGATACCGGTGTTCATCTGGCTGTTGCTGGTCGAAGAAGCCGATGGCTGGGCGTTCGCGATCCTGTTGTTCTCCGGTTTCTCCGACTGGGCGGATGGCAAGATCGCGCGTTGGCTCGACCAGTCCTCACGGATCGGCGCATTGCTCGATCCCGCCGCCGACCGTCTCTACATCGTCATCATCCCCATCGCGTTCGGAATCCGAGAGTTCGTGCCGTGGTGGCTGATCGCCGTGATCATCGCGCGCGATCTCGCATTGTTCGCCACGGCACCGCTGTTGCGTTCACGTGGCCTGGTGGCATTGCCGGTGCTCTACATCGGCAAGGCGGCCACTTTCGCCTTGATGAGCGCGTTTCCGTGGCTGCTTGCCGGACAATTGGATTCGATCATCGGCACCATCTGCTATCCCATCGGGTGGGCGTTCATGATCTGGGGCGTCGGGCTGTATCTGTGGTCGTTTGTGCTGTACGGGTATCAGACAGTGCTCGTGCTCCGACGGATGCCTCCGCAGAACGCCGCCGCAACGTAACCTGAATTTCCGAAGAGTCGCCGCCGCGTTGGTGCGACAGACCAGAAAGGTGCACCGTGACCGAAACCAATGTGCCCGCCGGCCTGCGTTATACGGCCGAACACGAATGGGTGGAGAGGACCGGGCCGACCAGTGTTCGGGTGGGCATCACCGATTTCGCACAGGACGCGCTCGGTGACGTGGTGTTCGTGCAGCTGCCGGCCGTCGACGACGCCGTGGAGTCCGGCGAGTCCTTCGCCGAGGTCGAGTCGACCAAGAGTGTCTCGGACATCTACGGGCCTCTGGAGGGTACGGTGTCCGAGGTCAACGGCGAGCTCGAGACGGCTCCCGAATTGGTCAACTCGGACCCGTATGGTTCGGGATGGCTGGTCGTCATCAGCGTCGCCGACGAGTCCGCTCTGGACGCGGCGCTGGCCGACACTCTCGACGCCGACGGCTATCGCGCGGTCATCGAGGGCTGATTCGCCACACATGTGGTGGTGAATCACAAGCCGGTGACGCGGCCGGTGTCGGCGGTCGGTCGGCTCGACGGATACGACTATGATCGTCGGTGTCGTGATCGACTCGATCGCCCGTGTGGAGGCCGCGACACGGTACGGTTACTCACAGCAGATCCGGCCCGCCGACCCGAACGTCGTCGGCCGGACCGGAGCCCGAGGTGGACGATGACGGACCGGCATCGTCGGCGTGCGGGACATGCGACTCGCGTGTCGCCGCGAGCCGTGACATGCCGGTGACGCCGAGATCCGCGGGCACCGAAACAGACGAAGGAGAAGTGGTGAGCGAAAACGACAAGGACCTCGAGGCGCCGGTGGAGACCACATCGGTTTTCCGGGAGGAGTTCATCTCCGAACTCGACGCCGGGGCGACCACCTCGAGTGAACCTGCCGATACCGGGGTCGAGAGGCTCTCTCCCGGCACGGCGCTGCTTGTCGTCAAGCGCGGCCCCAACGCCGGCTCGCGATTTCTGCTCGATCAGCCGACGACGTCGGCGGGTCGGCATCCCGACAGCGACATCTTTCTCGACGACGTGACGGTGAGCCGTCGCCACGCCGAATTCCGCCTCGGTGACAACGAGTTCCAGGTAGTCGACGTGGGCAGCCTCAACGGCACCTATGTCAACCGTGAGCCGGTGGACACCGCGCAGCTGAGCAATGGCGACGAGGTGCAGATCGGCAAGTTCCGTCTCGTGTTCCTGAGCGGTCCGCGCGACGGCCACGCCGGCGCCTGACGCCGTGACGGCGTCGTCGGCAGGTCAGCGCGGCGAAGGATCGATGTCGATCGGCTCGGTCCTCGCCTTGCTGCGTGAGGATTTCCCGGATGTGACGATCTCCAAGATCCGCTTCCTGGAATCCGAGGGTCTGATC
Source organism: Gordonia sp. Z-3 (assembly GCF_036233855.1). Taxonomy (NCBI): domain Bacteria; kingdom Bacillati; phylum Actinomycetota; class Actinomycetes; order Mycobacteriales; family Gordoniaceae; genus Gordonia; species Gordonia sp. Z-3. Next base: position 196,231 of record NZ_JAZARS010000009.1, on the reverse strand, counting down.
ACTCCCGAGCGGGCGCCGTCGGGTTATCGCCGGTTCAGTTCGGCAGATGTCGAGCGATTGCGATTCGTGCTGACCGCACAACGGGATCGGTACCTGCCGCTGAAGGTCATCAAGGAGCAACTCGACGCGATCGACAGCGGCGACGGCGGTCCGGGTGGCGCCACCCGGCTGATCTCCTCGGCTCGCGGAGCGGTGGCGCCGGCCACCGACTTCGGTTCCCGGGGCGATCGGGTGTCACGCGAGGCCCTCATCGAGCGCACTGGTGTGGATGCGGCATTCGTGACCGAGCTACAACGCAACGGCCTGCTGTCGGCCGGTCCGGCCGGATTCTTCGACGAAGACGCCGTGCGACTGGTCGAGGCTGCGGCGGCGCTGGCCAATTACGGTCTGGAGACGCGGCATCTGCGGGCGTTCAAGGTCTCCGCGGACCGCGAGGCCGGCTTGGTGGCGCAGATCGCGAACCCGATCGCCAAGGGCAAGGGAACCGGGGCGCGGGATCGCGCCGAGGAGTTGGTCCGTGAGATCGCTGCTCTGTCGGTGACGTTGCACACCCAGCTGGTCAAGGCCGCGGTCCGCGACGTCCTGGACTGATCTGTCGATCCCGGACCGATCTGGGCTCGGGTGGCCGCCACGGTCGGGTCATGCGGTGTAGCGTCGTGTTCAGTGATCGGCAGGCGCGAGGGACTGCCTTCGAGGAGCCACCGACCGATCATCCGGCGATCATGAGGAAGCGGGTGCGAGATGGGCGAAATGCGAGTCGTGGGCATTCGGGTCGAGCCGCCGCAGAGCCAGCCGGTGCTGCTCCTGCGTGAGGTGGATGGTGAACGATATCTGCCGATCTGGATCGGACAGAGCGAGGCCGCATCGATCGCCTTGCAGCAGAAGGGTATCGAGCCACCACGTCCGCTCACCCATGATCTGATCGTCAACTTGATCAACGACTTCGGCAAGACGCTGCGCGAGGTCCGCATCGTCGACATGCAAGAGGGCACCTTCTACGCGGAGATGGTCTTTGCCGACGAATTGCGGGTCTCCGCGCGCCCGTCGGATTCGATCGCGGTCGCCATGAGGGCGGGAGTGCCGATCGTCGCCGACGAAGACGTACTGACCGAGGCGGGACTGCTCATCCCCGACGAGAACGGCGACGAGGACGCTCCCGCGGAGGCCAAAGAGGACGAGGTCGAGAAGTTCAAGGAATTCCTCGACAACGTCTCGCCGGACGACTTCAAGGCGAGCGGCGGGGCGTAGCGCGTTGATGGCGCCCAACGCTGGATCGGTTGCCGAGAACAGGGGCGAACGACCCAGATCACGGAACGGACACCGCCAGGTCACTGTTTGCTCGATCTCAAGTAGAGGTTGAGGTTCCAGGGCGAGTCGCGTTGATTCCGCCCTCGCGGGCCGCATACCGTCGACACGTCGCCCGAATTGAGCGGGGACGAAGGATGATCGTCTGTCAGGCGCGTACTGTTGTAGCAGTCTCGAGGGAAACCTCGAGCTGACGTGTCTGTCGAGTCGATCCTGGCGTTGCGAGGGAGTCTGCAGTGGGCGATCAGCCGTTCGACGACGAAATGCCGTCACCGACCGAGGTGACCGCGGCCGACGGCGAGGTCGACAGCGACCGCACCGGGGCGTCGAACTCGGGTGCCGCCACGCAGGGCAGTCTCGATGACATCGCGCCCGGCATCTTTCCCAACGACACCGTGCCGGACGAGCTGGTGGGCTATCGCGTGCCCAGTGCGTGCCAGATCGCCGGAATCACCTATCGGCAGCTCGACTACTGGGCCCGCACGTCGCTGGTGGTGCCGTCCATTCGCGGCGCGGCAGGGTCGGGCAGCCAGCGTCTGTACTCGTTCAAGGACATCTTGGTCCTCAAGATCGTGAAGCGATTGCTCGACACCGGGATCTCGCTCCAGAACATCCGGGTCGCGGTCGACCACCTACGTCAGCGTGGGGTGGAGGATCTGGCCCGCATCACCCTGTTCTCCGACGGCACCACGGTCTATGAGTGCACCTCGGCGGAAGAGGTCGTCGACTTACTGCAAGGTGGCCAGGGCGTCTTCGGGATCGCTGTCAGCGGTGCCATGCGTGAACTGACCGGAACCATCGCCGACTTCCCCGGCGAGCGGGCCGATGGCGGTGTCACCGAGACCGCGCCAGAAGACGAACTGGCCGCGCGGCGCAAGAATCGGACCCGTCGGACCGGCTAGAGCCCTCGGGCCGGTCAGGGTGCCGAGGCATCAGCGGCCCATGCACTCCTGCCGGACCGATCGGCGCAGTGTGGCGCAGCGTCAATCCATCGGCGAAACCCGGATGAGGTTGCCGTCCGGATCGGCGGCCACGAATGTTCGGCCGAAGACGTCGTCATAAGGCTCCTGCACCACTCGGACCCCTGCCGCCGCCCACCGCGCATGGATCACGTCGATCGCGGACGCCGCGCCGGGAATCATCAGCCCGACCTCGCACGTGCGCGGGGTGGCAGGAAGCGCGTGGTCACTACGACCGGTCCACAGGGCGAACAGAACCCCGGGTGCGACCTCGAAGGCGACATAGCGAGGACTCACGAATTTCGGCTGTACATCGAACAATTCGCAGTAGAACGTGGTTGCGGCCTCAGCGTCGCGGACGTAGATCAGAAACAGGTTCGGTGGGGGCATCAGGGCGCTCCTCGGGTCGTGGGTGATGACGCCACGCCAGTAGATCAGCGAATCACGACATCGACTGTCAGGTTTTGTCGGGCCGGATCGCGTCCTCGCCGGGGGTCTGCTCCCGCCCCTTCGGTCGATTCACTGTGCCGACCCCGGAGACGGGCGACCTGCGCCGCGGTCATGCCCACGTATACTGAGGTCGCGCCGCTGCGTCTCGGGAGAGAGTCACCGCCACATGGGCGGAGGCCGCCGAAGGAGCAACACCTCCTCGTCAAACTCTCAGGCACCCAGGACCGTGATGTTGACGGCGTCTCTGGAAAGTGAGTCGGGGCAACCCGGTTCCGCCCACGGTGAAAGGTCGACTACCGGCCGAATCTCTCAGGCGCCCAGCTGTCCGTTCGCGGATCGACAGGCATGACAGAGGGGGAGGGCCGCAGACCGCCGAGAGGTTGACCTGTCATGCCCGCCACGCCCGTCTCTGCCGCCTTCGTCGATCGCCACGTCGGCCCGAATGCCACCGAGACCGAACGTATCCTCGCCGCGATCGGCATCTCGTCTCTCGATGAACTCGCCGCCCGGGTGGTCCCGGCGGTCATCGCCGATGAGCCGGACTCCAACGGTCTGCAGTCGTTGCCGCCCGCGGTCAGCGAGCACGACGTGCACGAACAACTCGCCCACCTCGCGGGCCGCAACACCGTCGCCCGCTCCATGATCGGGCTGGGCTACCACGACACCCATACCCCGCCGGTGATCCTGCGCAACGTGCTGGAGAACCCTGCGTGGTACACCGCCTATACGCCCTATCAGCCCGAGATCAGCCAGGGTCGGCTCGAAGCGTTGCTCAACTTTCAGACCATGGTCGCGGATCTGACCGGGATGGAGGTCGCCAACGCATCGATGCTCGACGAGGCGACCGCTGCGGCCGAGGCGATGACGTTGCTGAGACGCGCAGGCAAGTCCCGATCACCACGGTTGGTGGTCGATGCCGACCTCTTCCCACAGACGCGCGCCGTGATCGACACCCGCGCTCAACCGCTCGGGATCGAGGTCGTCGAGGCCTCGCTGCATCCCGCGATGCCGGACTGCGGTCTGCCCGAGGGAGACTTCTTCGGTGTGATCATGCAGGCACCCGGGGCGTCGGGCCGCATCCTGGATGTCGGCCCTGTCATCGACGCCGCGCATGCGCGCGGGGCTCTGGTCGCAGTGGGGGCCGACCTGCTGGCAGCGACCCTGATCACGCCACCGGGTGAGTTGGGCGCGGATGTCTGCTTCGGCACCACCCAGCGCTTCGGCGTGCCGATGGGATTCGGTGGACCGCACGCCGGCTACCTGTGTGTGCGTTCGACGCATGCGCGTCAACTGCCCGGCCGTCTGGTGGGTGTTTCGAAGGATGCCGACGGCAATCTCGCTTACCGCCTGTCGCTGCAGACCCGGGAACAACACATCCGGCGTGAGAAGGCGACCAGCAACATCTGCACCGCGCAGGTGCTCCTGGCGGTGGTGGCCGCGATGTACGCGTCCTATCACGGGGCCGACGGATTGCGGGCGATCGCTCGTCGCGTCCACGAACATGCGGTGTTCCTGGCCGACAGTCTCACCGTTGCGGGGTTTTCCATCGCCCACTCGTCGTTCTTCGACACGATCGTGGTTCGCGCACCCGGGCAGGCCGACAGCGTGATCGCACATGCCAAGCGCGAGAACGTGAACCTGCGGCGGATCGACGGCGACACCGTGGGTATCGCGTGCGACGAGACCACCACCGCAGCCGATCTCGCTGTGGTGCTGCGTGCGTTCAGCGCCGAAGGTGTTCGCCGACATGCATTTTCGCAACCGATCGAGACCCGTGACACCGAATTCCTGACGCATCCGGCGTTCAACAGGTACCGCACCGAAACGGCGATGCTGCGCTATCTGCGTGCGCTCTCCGACAAGGACATCGCGCTCGATCGCAGCATGATCCCACTGGGTTCGTGCACCATGAAGCTCAATGCCACCGCGGAGATGGAACCGATCACCTGGCCCGGCTTCGCGCGCCTGCACCCGTTTGCCCCGGCGGCCGACACGGTCGGCATCCGCGAGGTGATCTCCACCCTGGAGGACTGGCTGGTCGCCGTCACCGGCTATGACCGGGTGAGCGTGCAGCCCAACGCGGGCTCGCAGGGCGAGTTCGCCGGGTTGCTGGCGATCCGCCGATACCATCTCGGGCGCGGTGACACCGGCCGCGACGTGTGCCTGATCCCATCGAGCGCGCACGGCACCAACGCCGCATCGGCGGTCATGGCCGGGCTGCGCGTGGTGGTGGTCGGTTGCCGAGAGAACGGCGACGTCGACGTCGACGATCTGCGCGCCAAAATCGACAAACACCGAGATGCGCTGGCCGCCATCATGATCACCTACCCATCGACCCATGGCGTCTTCGAGCACGACATCGAGGAGATCTGTGCGGCCGTGCACGATGCGGGCGGCCAGGTGTATGTGGACGGTGCGAATCTGAACGCCCTGGTGGGTGTGGCCCGTCCAGGACGATTCGGCGGCGACGTGAGTCACCTGAACCTGCACAAGACCTTCTGCATCCCGCACGGGGGTGGCGGTCCGGGTGTGGGGCCGGTCGCGGTGCGGTCTCACCTCGCGCCGTATCTGCCCGGTCATCCCCTCGCCGACGACCTCCCCGGGGACTCGACGATCTCGGCGGCGCCGTACGGATCGGCCTCGATCCTGCCGATCACCTACGCCTACATTGCGATGATGGGCGCCGACGGGCTGCGTCGAGCCACCCTCACCGCGATCGCCTCGGCCAACTACATCGCGCGGCGTCTCGGGGATCATTACCCGGTGCTGTATGCCGGCGAGAATGGTCTGGTCGCCCACGAGTGCATCCTCGACCTTCGGCCGTTGACGAAGGAGACCGGCGTCACCGTCGACGATGTGGCCAAACGACTGGCCGACTACGGTTTCCACGCTCCCACCATGAGCTTTCCGGTGGCGGGAACACTGATGGTGGAGCCGACCGAGAGTGAGAATCTCGACGAACTCGACGCGTTCTGTGACGCGATGATCGCCATCCGCGCCGAGATCGACCGCGTCGGAGCCGGGGAGTGGCCAGCCGACGACAACCCGCTGCGCGGGGCACCGCACACCGCCGAGGCGTTGGTCGGCGACTGGGATCACCCCTACTCCCGAGAGGTGGCGGTGTATCCGCTCGGCCTCCCGTCGGCGGGTGCCCGCGCCAAGATCTGGCCCGCGGTCCGACGGATCGATCAGGCCTTCGGCGACCGCAACCTCGTGTGCAGCTGCCCGCCCATCGAGGCCTTCAGCAGCTGATCTCGATACGCCACTCACTTCGTTCGCGGCTACTCGATCAGCGGGTGGGGCCACTCACTACGTTCGCGGCTACTCGATCAGCGGGTGGGGCCACTCACTACGTTCGCGGCTACTCGATCAGTGGGTGGGGCCACTCACTACGTTCGCGGCTACTCGATCAGCGGGTGGGGCCACTCACTACGTTCGCGGCTACTCATCGACGGGGTACGCCGGGTCGTTTGTCGGTGGTGAAGGTGGCCGGGTCGAATGTCGGTGGTCGAGTAGCCCCGAGCCGCTAGGCGAGGGGTGTATCGAGACCACGTCACCTCAGTCCGAAGTCCTCACCCCGCCGTCACCGGCCCGCTGTCGGGCCCGTAGACGAGCCGATTGATGGTGACAGTTGCCGCCGTCTCGGGAATCGGCATCGGGTTCTCGGTGAGCGGGAATGTGACGGTGGCGGTCTTCTCGGGCATCGGCGCGTCACCGCGGAACCCCAGTGCCGTCAGCGTCGCGAGATGTTCGGGCTGGCTGGCGAAGGCGAAGAACTCGGCCACCGCATCGGTCTGTTCGGCTGCGACGCCGTCACCGGTGAGTCGGATGATCGGATAGTCGGCGATCGGGGTCGGACCTCCGGGGATCACCTCGGCGAGACGTGGGGTGGTGTCGTCGCGGGTCAATTGATACAGCGACTGTTCCGTGATGGCCACGGCATGAATGGTGGCGTCGGCCGGGTCGGACGCATCGGCCATCAGCCGCGCTGCGCCGACCGGCGTCCCGTCGGGCGACTGCGGTGCACCCGACGACATCGCTTCGATACTCGAGGCCACCCGCGGCGAGTCCGCGTCCTGTTCGGTGAGCGGACCCATGGTCCGGGTGACCTGCATCGCCACCGCCTGCGCAGCCAGCGCCGTCGCGTCGGACTGCGCACCAATCGGCATCGCCAGGCGAATCGAACCCCAGCTGCCCAACCCGAAGGCGCCCAACGAGGCATCGCGCTGTTGCAGCGTCGGCAACTGTTGCCAGTCGAGTTCGCCGTCGAACGCCTCGGCCAACTCCGGGGCCGTGGCCAACACCACCGGCGAACTGACCAGTGAGGACGGAGTGCCGTCGACGATGTCGGGGCGCGCGCTGACCAAATCCGCCGCCCAGATCGATGACTGCGGCACCCACGCCGCAGGCCGGGCGCCGAGCGCGGCGGGATCCCAGGCGCCGGCCAGACCGTCCAGGGTGACCTTCGCGTCGCCGGGCCGGACCTCTACCACCACGCAGTGATCACGCACCACCGGCCCGGTTTTCGAGTACTCGGCAGCGATGGTGCTCAACGCATCGGCGACATCGGGGTCGGCGATGATCGGAACGGTGGTACGACCTTCGACACAGTTGCCAGCGGCTTGCTCACCTTGCCGGTCGATACGGTCGCCGAGTTGGAACCACACCACGACCACGGCCGCCACGAGGACGACGGTCAGCAGTGCGCCGACCAGACCTCGACTGACCCCCCGACCACGCATCGATGCGCCACGGTCGGTGCTGCGATGGTGAGCCAACCCCCCGCCTTCCGCTCTTCGGGCATTCGCCGCCTGTCACCCCGATCCGACTGTGATCGGGGTGACAGATGACGACGATAGCGGACATCGTCCCGGCTGACAGCATGGTGGCCTGCCGACCACCGGTCCGCGGACGGCTGTCCGGGCCTCAGTCAGGCGTTGGCTGCTTTGTACTCGCGGCGCTTGGCGTGCAGGATCGGCTCGGTGTATCCGCTGGGCTGGGTGGTCCCCTCCAGGATCAGTGCCTTCGCGGCCTGGAACGCGATGTTGGAGTCGAAATCCGCAGCCATCGGACGGTAAGCGGGGTCGTCGGCGTTCTGTCGGTCCACCACCGGGGCCATCCGCTCCAGCGAGGCGACCACGTCGTCGGCGGTCACGATGCCGTGATGAATCCAGTTCGCCAGCAACTGGCTGGAGATGCGCAGGGTGGCGCGGTCTTCCATCAGTGCGACGTCGTGGATGTCGGGCACCTTGGAGCAACCCACACCGTGGTCGATCCAGCGCACCACATAACCCAGGATCGACTGGCAGTTGTTGTCGAGTTCCTGCTGCTTCTCCTCGGCCGACCAGTCGGTCTTCGGTGCGAGCGGAATGGTCAGGATGTCGTCGACGTCAGCGGGGTCGCGCTTGGCGATCTCGTCCTGACGTTCGAAGACGTCCACGAGGTGATAGTGCATCGCGTGCAGCGTCGCAGCTGTCGGTGACGGGACCCAGGCGGTCGTGGCACCGGCCTTCGGCTGGCCGATCTTCTGCTCGACCATGTCGGCCATAAGGTCGGTCATGGCCCACATGCCCTTGCCGATCTGCGCCTTGTGCTGCAGTCCGGCGGCCAGGCCGGTGTCGACGTTGAAGTCCTCGTAGGCCGCGATCCACTTCTGCTGCTTCATCTCACCCTTGCGGATCATCGCGCCGGCCTCCATGGAGGTGTGGATCTCGTCGCCGGTCCGATCGAGGAAGCCGGTGTTGATGAAGACTACGCGATTCTCGGCGGCCTTGATGCAGGCCTTCAGGTTGACGGTCGTGCGACGTTCCTCGTCCATGATGCCGACCTTGAGGGTGTTCTCCGGCAGTCCGAGCACTTGCTCGACGCGACCGAACAGCTCGACGGTGAACGCCACTTCGTCGGGGCCGTGCATCTTCGGCTTGACGATGTAGATCGAACCGGTTCGTGAGTTCTGCACGCCGGCCTCGGTGGACAGCCCGTGGATACCGGCCAGCGAGGTCACCAGTGCATCGAGGATGCCCTCGGGGACTTCGTTGCCGTCGGCGTCGAGCACTGCCGGGTTGGTCATCAGGTGACCGACGTTGCGCACGAACAGCAGTGAACGGCCGTGCAGATCGAAGCCGGAACCATCGGGTGCGGTGTACTCACGGTTGGCGTGCAGCGTGCGGGTGAAGCTCTTGCCGCCCTTGCTCACCTCTTCGGCGAGATCACCCTTGTTCAGTCCCAGCCAGTTGCGGTAGCCGAGCACCTTGTCGTCGGCGTCGACGGCGGCCACCGAGTCCTCGAAGTCCATGATCGTGGTGATCGCCGACTCCATCACCACATCCTTGATGCCTGCCGGGTCGGTCTTTCCGATGGGCGATTCCGGATCGATCTCGATGTCGAGGTAGAGGCCGTTGTGGCGCAACAGGATCGACGACGGTGACGACGGTTCGCCGCGATAACCGGCGAACGCCGAGGGGTCGGCGAGGGTGGCGGTCTTCTGATCGGCCAACGTGACCTGCAGTGCTCCGTCGACGACCGCGAACGCCGCCACGTCGGTGTAGCTGCACTGCTCGAGCGGCACCGCCTGGTCGAGGAAGGCTTTCGCGTAGGCGATCACCTTGTCACCGCGCACCTGGTTGTAGGACGAACCCTTTTCGGCGCCGTCGGTCTCGGGGATCACGTCGGTGCCGTAGAGCGCGTCGTAGAGCGACCCCCACCGTGCGTTGGATGCGTTGAGGGCGAACCGTGCGTTGAGCACCGGCACCACGAGCTGCGGTCCTGCCGTCTCGGCGATCTCGCGGTCGACGTTCTCGGTGGCGATCTGGAAATCGGCCGGCGGCTCGACCAGGTACCCGATGTCGGTGAGAAACTTCTTGTAGGTGGCGAAGTCCCCGGCACCGTCGTTGTCCTTGTGCCATTGGTCGATCTTGGCCTGCAGATCGTCGCGTACGGCGAGCAGTTCCCGGTTGCGCGGGGCAAGGTCGCCGATGACCGATGCGGCGCCCGCCCAGAAGCTGTTCTGGTCTACACCGGTACCGGGCAACGCCTCGTTGTTGATGAAGTCATACAGGACAGTGGCGACCTGCAGTCCATTGACGTTGGTCCGGTCAGACATGACAGCCTTTCTCCTACGGTGAATCGACCCCACCATGCTACTCGCCGGTAATCGGCGCTTCGCGGGGATCCCGTCCGGTCTGTCCGAGCAGGTGACGACACCGTTCGGCCACCGCGGCCCGAAGGATCTCGCCGGCGGTCGCGATCTCGGATTGTTCGCGCACATACTGCGCTCGACCGGCGGGGGTCTCTATCGGCACCGGGTCATAGCCCAGCTCGCTCAGATCGTAGGGACTCGCCCGCATGTCGAGTTCGCGGGCGCGCAGCGCGAGAGCGAAGCAGTCCAGGGTCAGGTCGGAGTCGATCAACGGTGCCAGCGTGAAGCACGCCCGGTACAGGTCCATCGTCGCGTGCAGACAGCCCGGCTGCTCATCGGCGAGCTGATGGTCGCGGGTCAGTTTGGCTTCGTTGTATGGCCGCGCGAGCGGTGTGAAGAACCGGAACGCGTCGAAATGAGTGCAGCGCAGTGGCATCTCGTCGACCACCGCATCGGTTCCGGCGGCCCCGAGGCGTAGCGGAAGGTCGTGGCGGAGATCGTCGGTGCGGTAGACCATCGCCCATTCGTGCAGGCCGAAGCAACCCAGCCGCGCAGGACGCGAGGCCGTGGCACGTAGCAGCGCTTCGGTGGCGGCCAGAGTGCCCGTCCGCGCGCGCAGGTGATCGGGGTCCACCGACACCCCGCCGGCCACGCGCCGATAGCCACGCAGGGGCAGGTATTCGTCGGCGTCACCGAGCACGACGCCGTAGCCGGGATGCCAGCGCTGCACATGCGCCGGCCGTGACGAGTAGTACGTGAACAGGAAGTCGATCACCGGGTGCTTCGACCCGCTCCGGCGCTCGCGCAGATAGTCACCGATCAACGCCTCGACTCGATCGCGATGACTCTCACGCAGCCCGATCCACTGACGACGAGTAAGCACCCCGTCGACACGGGTCTCGGCGGCCGACCCCGTCGTCATACCCGATGGGTCTCGTCGCGGACGTTGCCGACGAATTCCTCGACCAGGTCGGCGAGCGCGACGACTCCGATGGTGCGGCCGCTCTCGTCGACCACCGCGCCCAGGTGCGAGCTGGTGCGGCGCAGTGCGGAGGTGGCCTCCTCGAGCAGGGTGGATGACGCGATGACCGGTAGCGCGCGGATCTTGGAGATGCCGATGATCGTGTCCGGTCCGATCCGCTCGTCGAGAATCTCGTCGAGGACGTCCTTGAGGTGCAGGTAGCCGGTGAGTGTGCCGTCGGGCCCGCGGACCGGGAACCGGGAGAACCCGGTGTCACTGACCGCGCGCTCCACCGACCCGAGTGTGGGCCCGGTGCCGCCGGTTTTCTCGTCCACCTCCATCGACACGCTGCGCAGCGTGTCCAGTGGAATCATCACTTCACCGACGGTCCGGCTGACCGACTGCAGCGCACGGGTCAGCCGTTCATGTTCTTCGGCGTCGATCAGTCCTTCCCGCTTGGACTCGACGATCATCTGGGCCAGTTCCCCCGGGGAGACGCTGGAGGCCAGTTCGTCCTTGGGTTCCACCCGCATCAAGCGCAGCGAGATGTTGGCGAGCCAGTTGTAGAACGCGATGAGCGGACGCGCGATCCGGATGAACATGAGGTGGGCCGGTACCAGCAACATCGCCGAGGTCTCCGGGCCGGCGAGCGCGATGTTCTTGGGCACCATCTCGCCGATGAGGATGTGCAGCACCACCACCAGCGACAGCGCGACGGTGAACGAGATCGGATGCAGCAGGGCATCGGGTACGTGTACGAGATGAAGGGGTCGCTCGATGAGATGGGCGACCGCCGGCTCGCCCACCCGGCCGAGCAGGATGGAGCAGATGGTGATGCCCAGCTGCGCGCCGGCCAGCATCAGCGACAGTCGCTCGCCGGCGCCGATCACGGTCCGCGCACGCTTCTTCCCGGCCTCTTCGAGGGCCTCGAGTCGATCGCGACGTGCCGAGATCAGCGAGAACTCGGCACCGACGAAGAATGCGTTGCCGCCGAGGAGCACCACGGTGAGCAGCACCGCCCAGAGATCACCCATGGGTCGGCGCCCCTGCGCGGGTCGCGTCGCCGACCGGCTGTAGCGAGACGACGTCGATTCGTCGGCCGTCCATCTGGGTCACCGTCGCCCGCCAGGAGACGTCGTCGCTCTCGGCCGGTTCGTGTTCGTCGTCGTCGGCGTCGATGGCGGGGGTACGGTCGGGCAGTTCGACCGTGTCGCCGACCATCGGTATGCGGCCCAAGCAGAACATGACCAGACCGCCGAGCGTGTCGTAGGACCCCTCCGGAGCACGGTAGCCGGTGGCATCGGCGACCTCGTCGATCCGGAGCAGCCCCGAGCACAGGTAGCCCGCGCCGTCCTCGGCGACGTCGGCGCGTTCGCGGTCGTGCTCATCGGTGACGTCGCCGAGGATCTCCTCGATCAGATCCTCGGTGGTGACGATGCCTGCGGTGCCGCCGTACTCGTCGATCACCACGCAGACCTCCATACCGTCGGCGCGGATCCGCTCCATCAGTGCGTCCCCGTCGAGGCTCACCGGCACCCGCGGCACCGTCCGCGCGATCGAGGCGACGGTGGTGTGCGCGGCGCGCTCGGGACTCACGGTGAACGCCTGCTTGATGTGGACGACGCCCACCAGGTCGTCGAGGTCCCCGTCTATCACCACGGGGAAGCGAGAATGCCCGGTTCGCGACGACGCCAACACCAGATCGCGAATGTTGTCGTCACGGTCGAGGCATTCGATGGTGACGCGCGGTGTCATCAGGTCCTCGGCGGTCAGTTCACCGAATCGCAGGGAGCGGTCGACCAGGGCGGCGGTGCCGGCGTCGATGGAACCCTCGCGGGCGGAGTTGCGCACCAACGACACCAGCTCCTGAGGCGACCGAGCCGACGCGAGCTCCTCGGCGGGTTCGATGCCCAGCCGGCGCACCACCCAGTTCGCGGACCCGTTGAGGCCGTTGATCGCCCACCGGAACGCGGCCGAGAAGATCGTCATCGGGCCCGCGGTGGCACGGGCGACCGCCAGCGGCTTCGCGATCGCCAGGTTCTTGGGGATCAACTCGCCGAGGACCATCGACAACGACGTCGCGATGACGAGTGCCAGGACGAGGGACACCCCGTCGACCATGGATTCGCCGAGCCCCAGCCCGGTCAGGGCGGGGGAGAGGATCCGGGCCAGGACCGGTTCGGCGATGTAGCCGGTGATCAGTGTGGTGATCGTGATTCCGAGTTGGGCGCCGGAGAGCTGGAACGAGAGCGTGGAGTGCGCGCGCTGGACCAGCCGGGAACGGCGGTCGCCGCGAGTGTCGACGTCGTCGGAGATGGTCGACCGCTCCAGTGCGGTCAGCGAGAACTCCGCGGCAACGAAGAGCGCGGTCCCCAGGGTGAGCGCGAGGAAACCGACGAGACTGGCGACGAGGAGGAGGATCTCCAACCGTCACCACCCGCCCGGCAGCGGGCGCCCTTCGGCGAATCCGGCGGCCGACTGCACCCCCAGGACGACCTTGTCGTGCAACTCGGCCAGCGTGCGGGCCCCGGCGTAGGTGGCGGTGCTGCGCACACCCGAGCAGATGTGATCGATCAGGTCCTCGACCGACGGTCGGTCGGGGTCGAGCCGGATTCGTGAACTCGAGATGCCTTCCTCGAACAACGACTTGCGCGCGCGGTCGTAGGCGCCATCACTGGCCGACCGGGCCGCGACGGCACGTTTGGACGCCATGCCGAAGCTGACCTTGTACATGCCCCCGGCGTCGGTCTGCAGATCGCCGGGCGACTCATAGGTGCCGGCGAACCACGAGCCGATCATGACGTTCGACGCGCCGGCCGCGATCGCGAGGGCCACATCCCGCGGGTGGCGCACTCCGCCGTCGGCCCACACGTGCGCACCCCGCGCTCGCGCCACCTCGGCGCATTCGGCGACCGCAGAGAACTGTGGGCGCCCGACGCCGGTCATCATGCGGGTGGTGCACATGGCTCCGGGACCCACACCGACCTTCACGATGGTCGCGCCGGCATCCAGCAGGTCGGTGGTTCCCTGTGCCGACACCACGTTGCCTGCGGCGATGGGGACGCCGGGGTCGGCGGAGGCGACGGCCTCCAACGCGCTGAGCATCTTCTCCTGATGGCCGTGCGCGGTGTCGATCACCAGCAGGTCCGCGCCCGCCGCGGCGAGCGCCTTGGCCTTGCCCACCACGTCGCCGTTGATGCCGACGGCAGCCGCGATACGCAGCCGTCCCGCGCCGTCGACGTTGGGTCGGTAGATCGCGTGTCGTAGCGCACCCAGTCGGGTGAGGACCCCGGCCAGACGCCCGTCGTCGTCGACGAGCACGGCGAGCCCGAGGTGACGATCGCCGAGCGCGTCGAAGACATCGCGGGGCGCGGTGTCCACCGGCAGCGTGATGATGTCGGGATCGAGCACTTCGCGCACCCGCGAGAACCGGTCGACGTCTCGGCATCGTTTCTCGGTGACCACGCCGATCGGCCGACCGTCGTCCACCACGACGGCCGCACCGTGCGCACGCTTCGGGATCAGCGCCAGGGCGTCGGAGACCGAGCTCTCGGCGGTCAGGGTGACCGGCGTGTCGGCGACGAGATGACGTGACTTCACGTGATCGATCGACGCCGAGACCGCAGCGATCGGCAGATCCTGCGGCAACACCACCAGTCCGCCACGGCGCGCGAGTGTCTCGGCCATGCGTTTACCGGCGACCGCGGTCATGTTCGCGGCGACGATCGGGATGGTGGTGCCGCTGCCGTCCGACGTCGAGATGTCCACATCGAACCGCGATGTGACGTCCGATCTGTTCGGAACGATGAACAGGTCGTCGTAGGTCAGATCGTGGGTCGGTGCGTGACCTTCCAGGAATCGCACGATGTCCCCGGAGCTCCTCTCAGGCCGTGACTTCGGTCCGGTCTCCGCTCCACAACGTGTGGAACGTACCCGGCTTGTCGATGCGCTGGTAGGTGTGCGCACCGAAGAAGTCACGCAGCCCCTGGGTGAGGGCGGCCGGCAACCGTTCGCTGCGCAGGGCGTCGTAGTAAGAGAGCGACGACGCGAACGCCGGCACCGGGATGCCCATGGTGGTGGCGGTGGCCACCACCCGACGCCAGCTGTCCACCGCGTCTTCGACGGCGCTGCGGAAGTACGGCGCGAGCAGCAGGCTGGGCAGTTCCGGATTCTCGGCATACGCATCGCGGATGCGGTTGAGGAACTTCGCCCGGATGATGCACCCGCCGCGCCAGATGGTGGCGAGGTCTCCGGGGGTCACGTCCCAGCCGTATTCGGCGCTGCCGGCGGCGATCTGATCGAATCCCTGGGCGTAGGCGACGACCTTGGAGGCATAGAGAGCCTTGTTGATGTCGTCGACGAAGGTCTTCGCGTCGGCGGGTGCGGCCGACAGGGTGCCCGATTCGAGTTCCTGGGCCTGCTTGCGCTGATCGGTTGCACTCGACAGCGCCCGCGCGAAGACGGCCTCCGCGATACCGGTGGTCGGGATGCCCAGATCCAGTGCCGACTTCACCGTCCACCGGCCCGTGCCCTTCTGGCCCGCGGCGTCGGTGATCACATCAACGAGTGGTTTGCCGGTCTCGGCGTCGACCTGGGAGAGCACCTCGGCGGTGATCTCCACCAGGTAGCTGTCGAGGTCGCCGGAATTCCACTCCCGGAAGACGTCGGCGATGTCGGCGACCGGCATGTCGAGGGCCTTGCGCATGAGGTCGTAGGCCTCGCCGATGAGCTGCATGTCGGCGTACTCGATACCGTTGTGCACCATTTTCACGAAGTGCCCGGAACCGTCCGGACCGATGTGTGTGCAGCACGGCTCACCGTCGACGTGTGCCGAGATCTGTTCGAGCAGTGGCCCGAGCGACTCGTATGACTCCTTCGGTCCGCCGGGCATGATCGACGGACCGTTGAGGGCGCCCTCCTCGCCGCCGGAGATCCCCGCGCCGACGAAGTTGAGTCCGCGGGCCGACATCGCCGACTCTCGACGGATGGTGTCAGTGTAGAGCGAGTTGCCACCATCGATGATGATGTCGCCCTCCTCCATGAGGCCGGCGAGCTCCTCGATCACCGCGTCGGTGGGATCGCCGGCCTTGACCATGATGAGCACCCGGCGCGGACGCTCCAGGGCCGCGACGAACTCTTCCATGGTCTCGGTGCGGATGAACGAACCGTCCGAGCCGTGTTCGGACAACAGCGCGTCGGTCTTGGCGATGCTGCGGTTGTGCAGCGCGACCGTGTAGCCGTTGCGTGCGAAGTTGCGGGCGATATTCGAGCCCATGACGGCGAGACCGGTGACGCCGATCTGGGCCTTTGTCGAGTCAGGGGAGTCGGAACCGGTGGCGGCAGAAGTCGTCATGGCTGCAAGCCTATTGCGTGGACCGGCCGGTCACGAGTGGGAGGGTCATGCCCGTGGCTGTGAGGTGGTTCACGCTGCCGAGATCAACCGACTGAGCTCGGTCAGCCAGGGGATCGCCACGGCCAAAGTCGGCACGACCAGAATTGCCGCGGCCGCGGCGTAGGCGGCGGTCGCGAGCAGTCGGGTGGGACGCTCGTCGCGCAGACGGTGGATGCGTGCCAGCGTCGTCGGGCCGCCTACGGCCATTGCGCCCCGTGGTGCGACCGCATCCGCGCACGCGACCAGGGCACGTCCGAGTGTCGTCGGAGCCGTCGCGCGTACCGCCTGGTCATCGGCCAGGGATTCCACGAGCAACTCGACGGCGCCGAGCGCCGACTTGCTGCGCACCACTCGGGGGAAGGCTTCGTGCAGCGCGATGAAGGCCTCGAGGACCAGGTCGTGGCGCGCGCGCAGGTGCGCACGTTCGTGTGCCAGGACGGCGATCAGCTCTTCACGCGACAGTCGGGCGACGACGCCCTCACTGACGACGACCCGCTGACGCAGACCGGGCAGGCAGTAGGCGAGGGGTTGTTCGACGTCGATCATGCGCACGTCGCGCCCGAACAGCGGATGTGAGGTGTCGCTGCGGTCGCAGCGGTCCAGGATGTCGATGAGCTGACGGTGGGTGTGGCGTCGCGCCCGGGTGCGGACTCCGACACGGATCACCGTGTACATCAGGCGGGCACCGATCATCAGGGTCAGGGCGAACACGCCGACGAGGGTGAGCCACAGGGGGAGGCCGAGTCGTTCGATCTCATGCAGCGGGTTGGTGGTCGGCGCACCGTCTGGGCCCGGCGCCAACAGATTCGCCGCGATGGCCAGCCCGCAGCTGAATGCCGAGAGCACCCCGGCCAGCGCGATCGCCTGCCACAGGGTCATCGCCGCGCGGGGGGCCTTGACCGGCCAGGAGGCCCGCGACATGGCTTCGGCAGCGGGGCCGACCAACACCAAGGTCAGGATGCCGAAGAAGAGCGCGGTCATCGATACGTCCTCGCGTGGGCTGTGGGCGGTGGGCTGTACTGCGGCGAATCTAACCCGTTTCGCCCGTACCGCGGGCGGATTCGAGTTCATCGAGCGCCAACCGTAGGGCTGCTGCCTCGTCGGCGCCGACCCGGCCGACGAAGGACACCAGTGCGGCGTGTCGCGAACCGGGCGCATCCGCCTCGCTGAGGGCGTCGACCATCAGGCTGGCGACAAGGTCCTCCCGGGGATGGGTGGGGACATACTTGTGTGCGCGATCGTCCCGGATCTGTGTGACCAGGTTCTTCTTCGCGAGTCGCTGCAGCACGGTCATCACCGTCGTGTACGCCAGCGAGCGATCTCGCGACAGCGTCTCGTGCACCTGTCGGACCGTCTGGGGCTCCGAGCTCTCCCACAGGGTGTCCATGACTGCTCGTTCGAGGTCGCCCAGCCCGTTCATTCTTCGCATTTTACTTCCGCTTCTCTTGCTCGTGCAGACCGGTCATCGGCCGGTCGCGAACACGTCACCCATCAGTTTCCGCTGCACCCTTGACAACATTGGTAAGGCTACCCTACATTTGAGTCACGTCGGACCGAGCGAGAGTCCTGAGGGCTGCAGAGACCCCCGGTCCACGCCGCGGTAGGCCCCACGATGTAACGCATCGTGGGGCCTACCGGTTCCCGGACCCATATGTCGAACGACGAAGTCGGTGACCTCGCCGCACCCATCGCAGCGGCTCGTGCCAGTCTCATGGAATGAGTGTGGACAACGAGCAGTCGATCAAAGACACCTTCGGACGCGGGTTCGATGCCGCATTGGGATTGCGCCTGACAGACGTGACCGCGGATCTGGTGGCCGGCTCGGTGGAGATGTCGGAGCAGCACCATCAGCCCTTCGGCATCGTGCACGGCGGTGTCTACTGCGCGCTCGCCGAGGGCACGGCCTCCATCGGCGGGTTCACCTGGCTGCAGTCCAGCGGCATCGGAGGCACTGCGGTGGGGGTCAACAACAACACCGACTTCCTCAGATCCATCAGCACGGGCGCGGTATCCGTGGAGGCCACGCCGGTTCACAGGGGCCGGCGGCAGCAACTGTGGCGGGTCACCATGACCGACGGCGACGGCCGTTTGGTGGCCACCTCGCAGGTCCGGCTGCAGAACATCGAGCTGCCCGAGGGAGTGACCGTTCCGGGCGTCACCCCCGGCGCATGACCGGGCGTGGCTTGCCCGATGAGGCGCGGTCACACATCGACGACCTCCTGGCCGCGGTGGACGCCGATCTGGCCGCCGGGTATCCGGGCGACCGGCCGCAACCGCAGCCCGCGCACACCGTGTATGTCAGCGCCGCCGATGTCGACATCGACACCCCGCGGGCATGGGGTGAGCGCGCGACGATGGTGGCCGACGAGGTCGGTGAACTGCTGGTGGA
Source organism: Gordonia sp. Z-3 (assembly GCF_036233855.1). Classification (NCBI taxonomy): domain Bacteria; kingdom Bacillati; phylum Actinomycetota; class Actinomycetes; order Mycobacteriales; family Gordoniaceae; genus Gordonia; species Gordonia sp. Z-3. The sequence goes on along the minus strand of NZ_JAZARS010000009.1, from coordinate 177,637 downwards.
GCTCGCCGGTGATGCCACTGTGGTCGACCTCGCCCGGCAGCGACTGCGCAGCGAGCCGGTCGAGGACCTACGGATCGATCTCGAGGACGGGTACGGCTGGCGCGCGGACGCGGCCGAGGACGCGGATGCACGTCGGGCCGGCGAGATACTCGCCGATTGGACGCGTTCCGGTCCGGGAGCGCCCCGCAGTGCCGGAGTGCGGGCCAAGGGCCTCGGCGCGCACGAGCGGGCACGGGGGCTGCGCACCCTCGAACTCGTTCTCGACGGCGCCGGCGGTGTTCCGGACGGCTTCGTGTTCACCGTGCCCAAATTGCGTGACGCGCGCCAGGTGGATGCAGTGAACGCGCTCTGCGCGGCGTTGGAACGTGTGCACGGACTGGCGGAGTACTCATTGCGTTACGAGCTCCAGGTGGAGATCCCGCAGGCCGTGGTGGGTGCCGACGGACGCGCAACCGTTGCCGAAGCGATCCACCGCGGTATGCCGAGGCTGTCCGCGTTGCACTACGGCACTTACGATTACAGTGCGGCCGCAGGAATCGTCTCGGCGCAGCAGTCGTTGGCCCACCCCGTCGCCGACCATGCGAAAGCCGTCATGCAGGCGGCCGCCGCGCAGACCGGGGTGTGGATCAGCGATGGTTCCACCCAGGTCGTCCCGGTGGGCACACCGGACACGGTGGCGGCCGCGGTCCGACGCCATCACGGTCTGGTGCTGCGGTCGTTGGAACGCGGCTTCTATCAAGGATGGGACATGCATCCGGGACACCTGGTCACTCGCTGGACGGCGGTGATCGGGTTCTTCCGGTCGGCGATGCCCACCGCGGCCCGTCGGCTACAGGCCTATTTCGATCGCACCGCCTCCGACGTCGTCGACGAACCGGCCACCGCGATGTCGCTGGCATCGGTCCTGCAGCGCGGGCTCGCGGCCAAGGCGTTCACCATCGATGAGGTCGAGCAGATCGCGCCACTGTGCACCACCGAACGGCTGGCCGCGCTGCGCGCCGGTGGCGGGGGACTGCCGGCCTGACCGGCTGTCCGGCCGGCGATACGCGCCCGCGTCCCGCCGGCGGGATCGACCGCGTCGAGCGCGCTCACCGCGCCGGTATGGTTCTGGTCATGGCAGGATGATCCCTACGCAACGCCGGGTGTTGGGCGTGCGCCGTCGCCGGATGGGTGTGGTCGCAATGATCGGATCCGTGTCGCTAGGAGAGGAACTGGTGCGTCTGTCGCCGCATGAGCAGGAACGTTTGCTCATTTCCTATGCCGCGGAGCTGGCTCGGCGCCGACAGGCGCGTGGGTTGCTGCTCAACCACCCCGAGGCAGTCGCGGTGATCACCGATCATGTCCTCGAGGGCGCCCGGGACGGCCGGACGGTCGCCGAGCTGATGTCATCGGGCCGCGAGGTCCTGGCCCGCGCCGACGTCATGGCCGGTGTACCCGAGATGCTGCACGACGTGCAGGTGGAGGCCACCTTCCCGGACGGCACGAAGCTTGTCACCGTGCACAATCCGATCGATTGACCGCGAGAGGCCGATATGTCGCGAACGCAGTCGTCGGTGGTTCCCGGCGAGATCCTGCCCGCCGAAGGCACCATCGAGCTGAACGAGGGTGCCGACGCCATCATGCTGAGCGTGATCAACACCGGTGATCGTCCGGTCCAGGTGGGCAGTCATGTCCACTTCCCACAGGCCAACGCCGCGTTGGATTTCGATCGGTCGGCCGCCCATGGCCATCGCCTCGACATCCCGGCGGGCACCGCGGTCCGATTCGAGCCGGGGATCGAGATGACGGTGACACTCGTCGCCCTCGGCGGCACCCGCGAGGTCTACGGCATCTCGCTCGACGCACCGGGAAGGCTTGACTGATGGCGACGCTCGGACGAGATCGTTACGCGCAGCTCTTCGGCCCCACCGTCGGTGACCGGATTCGCCTCGCCGACACCGACCTGCTGCTCGAGGTCACCGAAGACCGGTGCGGCGGACCGGGTCTGGCCGGTGATGAAGCGGTGTTCGGGGGTGGCAAGGTCATCCGGGAGTCGATGGGCCAGAGCCGTGCCACCCGCGCCGACGGCGCGCCGGACACGGTGATCACCGGCGCGGTGGTCCTCGACTATTGGGGAATCATCAAGGCGGACGTCGGAATCCGAGACGGGCGAATCACCGCGCTGGGCAAGGCCGGAAATCCGGACACCATGCACGGTGTGCACCCGGACCTGGTGATCGGGCCGTCCACCGAGATCATCGCGGGCAACGGCAAGATCCTCACCGCAGGGGGGATCGACTGCCACGTCCACTTCATCTGTCCGCAGATCATGGACGAGGCGCTGGGCAACGGGATCACCACTCTGATCGGCGGTGGCACCGGGCCCGCCGAGGGCAGCAAGGCCACCACCGTCACGCCGGGCGCGTGGCACCTGGCGTCGATCCTGGGTGCCACCGACCATTGGCCGATGAACATCGCGTTGCTGGGTAAGGGAAACACGGTGTCCGCAGAATCCATGCACGAGCAGATCCGTGCGGGCGCATCCGGCTTCAAGCTTCACGAGGACTGGGGGAGTACGCCGGCGGCGATCGACGCGTGCCTGCGTGTCGCCGACGAGACCGGGGTGCAGGTGGCGCTGCACTCCGACACACTCAACGAAGCCGGCTTCGTTGAGCAGACCATCGGCGCCATCGCCGGCCGATCCATTCATGCGTATCACACCGAGGGTGCCGGCGGCGGGCACGCGCCCGACATCATGACGGTGGCATCGCACCCCAACGTGCTGCCGAGTTCGACGAACCCGACGCGTCCGCACACGGTCAACACACTCGACGAACACCTCGACATGTTGATGGTCTGTCATCACCTCAATCCGACTGTGCCCGAGGATCTAGCGTTCGCGGAGAGCCGGATTCGACCGTCGACCATCGCCGCGGAGGATCTCCTGCACGACCTCGGCGCCATCTCGATGATCGGCTCGGATTCGCAGGCCATGGGACGGATCGGCGAGGTGGTGCTGCGGACCTGGCAAACCGCTCACGTCATGAAGACCAAACGCGGCGCATTGCCCGGTGACGGTGCGGCCGACAACAACCGGGCACGGCGCTACATCGCCAAGTACACGATCTGCCCGGCGGTCGCACACGGCTTCGACCGCGAGATCGGTTCCGTCGAAACCGGGAAACTCGCCGACCTCGTGCTCTGGGATCCGGCGTTCTTCGGCGTACGGCCGGATCTGGTGATCAAGGGCGGCGCCATCGCCTGGGCGGCGATGGGAGACGCCAACGCGAGTATTCCCACACCGCAACCGGTGTTGCCGCGTCCGATGTTCGGCGCAGCACCGCGGGCAGCGGCGGCGACGTCGGTGAGTTTCGTCGCGCAGGGCGGGCTCGACGCCGGGATCGAGGAAGCCCTCGGGCTCGACCGTCGGTTGGTGGCGGTGAGCGACACCCGCCGAATCGGCAAGGCCGACATGATCAACAACGCGGAGACCCCGGAGATCGCCATCGAACCCGACACCTTCACGGTGCGGGTGGACGGCGAGGTCTGGGACAGCGAACCGGTGACCGAACTGCCGATGGCGCAGCGGTACTTCCTGTTCTGAGTCCGATGCCGAACAATCTCATGCCGAACAGCCCGATGCCGAACCCCGAGACCCGCTCGCAGCTGTCGATGATGCTCACACTCGCCGACTCGCGACTGCCGATCGGTGGACACGTGCACTCCGGCGGTGTCGAACAGGCCATCGCCGATCGGGTCGTCGTCGACGCGACAACCCTGGCGGAGTTCCTTCGGCGTCGAGTCGCCACCAGTGGGCTCGTGGCCGCGTCGATCGCCGCCGCCGTGGCCGACGGAACAATCGATGTCCCGACCGCGCAACGGGAGACCGATGCGCGCACACCGTCGGCGGCCGGCCGCCGTGCCTCGCTGGCCCAGGGCAGGGGTATGCGTCGACTCGCCGGCCGCCTGTGGCCGCAGCATGACTGGAGTGACCACACGCCGCGCACGCACCTGCCGGTCATCTCGGGAGCGGTCGGCCGCATCAGTGAATTGTCCGGCTTCCACACCGCGTTGATCCTCGTCTACACGACGATGAGCGGAGCGGCGACGGCCGGCCAACGGCTGCTCGCGCTCGACCCGGCAGATGTCGCGGTGGTGATTGCCGATCTCGGGTCGGAATGCGAGCGGGTAGCCGCCGCGGCCGCCGTCGAACTAGCCGATCTCTCCGACCCGATGCTCGACGTGTTCGCCGAACGTCACGAGCGCCGCGACATGCCCTTGTTCGTGTCCTGACCGGACACCACACCGATCCGCAGCCGACCCACGAGAGGACGACATGCCCCCGCATCTCATCGATGGACAGCCACACGGCCACGACCACTCCCGACCGCGCCGTCACCGCGAACCGGGTGAGGCGTTGCGCATCGGGATCGGTGGCCCGGTCGGCTCGGGCAAGACCGCGCTCGTCGCCGCCTTGTGCCGTCAACTCCGCGACGAACTCTCGGTGGCTGTGCTGACCAACGACATCTACACCACCGAGGACGCCGACTTTCTGCGCCGCAACGCGGTTCTGCCCGACGAGCGCATCACCGCAGTGCAGACCGGCGGATGCCCACACACCGCCATCCGCGACGACATCACCGCCAATCTCGACGCGATCGACGATCTCGTCGCGAGTAATCCGCCGCTGGACCTGATCCTGGTCGAGTCCGGCGGTGACAACCTCACCGCCACCTTCTCCACGGGCCTGATCGATGCCCAGATCTTCGTGATCGACGTGGCCGGGGGCGACAAGGTTCCGCGCAAAGGTGGCCCCGGCGTGACGTATTCGGATCTGCTGGTCATCAACAAGACCGATCTGGCGCAGCAGGTGCATGCCGATCTCGAGGTGATGCGCACCGACGCCGAACGCGTGCGGGAGGGGCGTCCGACGGCGATGATCTCGCTGACCGATGATCCCGCGGCCACCGATGTGTTGGCCTGGGTCCGTCGTCAGTTGGCCGAGGTCGCGGTGACCGGCTGACCGTGCGCACCCAGATCGAGATCGTGGCCGTTCGTGGCCGCTCGCCGCGCGTCGCCGCGGTCGGTGGTCTCGCAGCACGGCAGACCGGCGTGGAGACCGTCCACCTGATCAGTACCGCCGCGACACCGCTCGGGGGTGACACGATCGATGTTCGCGTGGTGGTCGAGGCAGGCGCCTCGCTGCACCTCACAACAGTCGCCGCGACGCTGGCGCTGCCCGCACGCAACCGGCCCGACTCGGTGATGACATGGGACATCGAGGTGGGCGCGGGCGGTCGGCTGCACCTCGACCCGCAACCGACCGTCGTGGCCGGTGGTGCCGACCACCGCACCTCGACCGCGATCGTTGCCGACCCGTCGGCCACCGTCATCGTCGCCGAACACGCTCAACTCGGACGATCCGTGGAACGTGCCGAGGACGTCGAGCGTGCGCGGTGGCAGGGTGCGCTGCGGATGGATGTCGGCGACGGCCCGCTGCTGCGGCATCGGCTCGGATTGGGTGATCCGGCCGGCAGCGGGCATCGGGCGGTCAGCAGCGTGTTGCGGTATCCGGATGCGCGCGAGGCGGCGGTCTCCGAGGTGGCCTACGCGACGCGCCTCGAACTGGCCGCGCCCGATCAGGGCTCGCCGGCAACCCTCACCACGGCGCTGGGTTCGTCGGCGCAGCACACGCGGTCGCTGGCCGACGACCTCGATCTGGCGGCCCTGGCCGCCAGGTGAGGCCTGCTCGCTCGGTCAGCCGGCCTCGGCCCGCGCCTGCGTGTCCGACGATTGCGACTCCGGCGCCGACGGCTCGGGCTCGTCGGATCCACTTGCCTCCGATTGCGACGATGGGACCGACTCGGTCCCGGGCGCCCGCGTCGAGGGAATCGCCCCGGTTGCCTCGACGACTGCTTCGTCCTCGGACTTGCCCTCGAGCGCCGACAACGCACCCAGTGCGGTCCGCGCGTAGACCTGTTGTTCGGTGACCGCGAGCTGGGTACGGCCACGGGTGCTGAAGGCGAAGAACCAGTTGATCAGCGTGTTGAGTCGATTGCGGAAGCCCACCAGGTAGACCAGGTGCAAGGCCAGCCAGCCCAGCCAGGCGAAGTATCCCTCGGTCTCGAATTTCTTCTTCGTGCCGGGCACCGGCACCTGCATCACCGCGCTGAACCGCGAGATCGTGGCCATCGACCCCTTGTCGTAATAGCTGAACGGCTTGCGTTGCTCCTGTGTCTGTCCGTGCAGACCGGCCTTGATCGCGTCGGCGGCGTAACGGCCACCCTGAATCGCGCCCTGCGCCACTCCGGGCACCCCGTCGACCGCCATCATGTCGCCGACCACGAACACATACGGGTTGTCGGGAATGGTGAGGTCGGGCAGCACCTTGACCCGTCCGGCGCGGTCGAGCTCAACGCCCGACTGCTCGGCGAGCTGCTGTCCGAGCGGACTGGCCTGCACGCCGGCCGACCACACCTTGCACTGCGACTCGATGCGTCGCGTGCTGCCGTCCTTCTCCTTGACGACCAGGCCGTCGTAGTCGACGTCGACGACCATCGCGTTGAGCTGTATCTCCACGCCCATCTTGGTGAGGCGTTCGGCCGCCTTGCGACCGAGCTTCTCACCGAACGGTGGGAGCACGGCGGGTGCGGCGTCGAGCAGGATCACGCGGGCTTCGGTCGGGTCGATGTTGCGGAAGGTGCCCTTGAGGGTCTTGTCGCTCATCTCGGCGATCTGACCTGCGAGCTCGACACCGGTCGGTCCGGCGCCCACCACCACGAAGGTGAGCAATTTGGCGCGCTCTTCGGGGTCGTCGGACAACTCGGCCTGCTCGAAGGCACCCAGGATGCGGCCACGCAGTTCGAGGGCGTGGTCGATGGTCTTCATACCCGGTGCGTACTCGGCGAAATGATCGTTACCGAAGTAGGACTGATCGGCGCCTGCCGCGATGATCAGGCTGTCATACGGAGTGACGGTGATGCGTTCGAGCAGCCTCGACGTCACCTTCTTTCCGTCGAGGTCGATGTCGAAGACATCACCGAGCAAGACGGTGACGTTTTTCTGTTTCCGCATGACGACGCGGGTGGCCGGGGCGATCTCGCCCTCGGCGATGATTCCGGTCGCCACCTGGTAGAGCATCGGTTGGAACAGATGGTGGGTGGTCTTGGCGATCAGGGTGACGTCGACGTCTGCCTTGCCCAGACGCTGGGCTGCGAAGAGACCACCGAATCCGGAACCGACGATGACGACATGCGGACGCGTGGTGGTCGGAGTGGGGCTGCTCATCTGAGGAACATCTCCTGTCGGTGGGCTGTTGGGCTGCTGCCGCGCACCACTAACGGTAGTCAATCATCGCCGAAAGATCCGGACGAGGACCCCCGCGATCCGTCCCGCTGCCGGAACTGTCCGATTGTCACCGGTCCGGCGTCAGGCGGTCAGGTCGCCGAACGCGTGGCGGCCCGGCTCTGTGACCAGGCGCTGCGATCGCCCGATCGGCGTCCGAGCGTGACACCAGCTCATCGTGGTGGTCTCCCAATGATTGTGCAGCAGTTCGTATTCCACCTCGCCGGAACCGGAACCGAACAGGATGTCCTCATCGCAGAGGTGGATAGCCGACAGTCGCATGCCGATCTTCTCCATGACGCGCCGGGACGCGATGTTGGCAGCCATTGTGCTGGCGAACACCCGTTCGGTGCCCAGTTCGCGGAACGCCATGTCCAGCAGTGCGTGGGCCGCCTCGGTGGCCAGCCCGCGACCCCACACCTCGCGGGCCAGGCGATAGCTGAGTTCCACCTCGGGGTGGTGACTGTGCCGAGGTGTCCGCAACGCGAACCAGCCGCGGAAGTGCCCGGCGTCGCGGTCCAGCGCGGTCCACATCCCGGTCCGGTGGGCTCGACGCTCGGCCTCGGCGCGGGGCAGCACCCAGCCTTCGATGACCTCCTGAGGGGTCGGCGCACCCCCGCTAACATAACGCATGACCTCGGGATCGCCGTCGAGACGTACCAGGGCATCGACGTCGGACCCGCTGACCGGCCGAAGCCGGAGTCGCGCGGTCTCCAGAATCACGATCTCCCCCTCGCCGAAGTGCTCTGCGGTGAGTGTACGGTTCTCTTTCCGCGAGATGCGGTCATCGCCACCCGTGTGTCGATCCGGAAACGGTGGTCGTCGTTTCGTCGGATCGCAGTCCGTCGGGGGCAGCGGCTAGGGTTCTCGAACGTGGCCGACGAACATCTCGACCTGTCGATCCAGCTGCGTTGGGGCGACATGGACATCAACAATCACATCAACAACGTGCAGTTCGCGCGGATCTTCGAGGAAGCGCGAGTGCGGTCGTTCGCCCGGTGGCTTCCGCACCGGCCCGCCGGCTTCTCCCTGTTGGTGGCACGCCAGGAGATCGTCTTCTCCGCCGTCCTCGACTACTCGGTGGAACCGGTCACGGTCCGCTCCTGCGTCAGTCGGGTCGGCACCACGTCCTTCAACCTCTCGCTGACATTGATCGATCGGGCCGGCATCACCTGTGCCGTCGCCGAGACGACCATGGTGTCGGTGGACCCGCGCACCGGGCGGCCGACACCGCCGCCGGATGAGGTGCGCGAGGTGCTCGAGGCCCATTACGTGGCCGACGCCGGCCTGCCGGTGCGGTGACGGGCCACGGCACGAGCAGCACATCGAACGACGCGGAGAACGAGTCGCGCGACGTCAGCCGACGACGCACAGGAGGCGCCAGCACATGTTCCATCTCCATCGGGCGGAACGGACCGATGCTCTGGCCGATGCACTGGCACACCTGCTGCTGACGCCGCTGCCCGATCCGATGACCACCGAAATCGTCTCGGTGCCCGCGCCGGGCGTGGAACGTTGGCTACAACAGCGGCTGGCTACCCGGCTGGGCACGACGCGTGGGCACGACGGCGTGGCCGCCAACCTGGACTTCACCTCGCCCGCACGCCTGACCGATCGCGTGTTGGAGTGCGCCGAGCGTCGTGCCGACGGTGCGGACGCCACCGGTGTATCGGCAGGCCGCCGCTGGTGGCCCGGTGCGATGACCTGGCCGGTGTTGCGGGTGTTGGACGAATTGATCGACGATCCACGCCTGGCCGTGCTGGCGCGTCATGTTGGCGCCGGCGCCGGGGCAGACGATCACCGGCGCGGTCGCCGCTATGCCACCGCCCGCCAGATCGCCGAGCTCTTCGACTCCTACGGCCGTCAGCGACCGGCGATGCTTGCCGCGTGGGCCGATGGCTCCGACACCGATGGCGCAGGCGCCCCCGTACCCGACGACCTGGCCTGGCAGCCGGACTTCTGGCGCGCGGTCCGACGTGAGATCGGTCATCCGCACCCGGCAGAAGAACTCGCCGAGCGTTGCGCGGTCGTGCGCGAGAACCCGCACGCGATCGACCTTCCCGAGCGGCTGTCGGTGTTCGGCCCGACCCGTGTCACCGAATCACTGCTCGACGTGCTGTCGGCGGTGTCGGCGCACCGTGAGGTGCACCTGTTCGTGCCGCATCCGAGTCCGGCGCTGTGGGAGACCCTGGCCGCGGCCGCGCCCACCGGTGCGCGGCGGCGGGCCGACAATCCACCGCCCCGACTCGCGCATCCGCTGCTCGCCGGACTCTCCCGCGACGTCCAGGAGTTGCAGCGCAGAGTGGCGCCGGTGGTCGACCGCGACCACCATCACCCCCCGACGGCTGCCGCGCCGCAGAATTCCGTGCTGGCCGCACTGCAGGCAGGTCTGCGCGCCGACGAACCGAGCGCGTCCGTGCGCGATGCCGACACTTCCGTAGAGGTACACGCGTGCCATGGCGCGGAACGACAGGTCGAGGTGTTGCGCGACCGGTTGCTGCACCTGTTCGCCGCCGACGCCGGCCTGCAGCCGCGCGACGTCTTGATCATGTGTCCCGACGTGGAGGCCTTCGCGCCGTTGGTGCGTGGTGCATTCGGTCAGCCGGGGCTCGGGCATCCGGCTTTCGACCTGCGGGTACGCCTGGCCGATCGGGGCCTGCGGCACACCAACAGCGTGCTCGACGTGGTCGCGGCAGTTGTCGAACTCGCGGCCGGGCGGGTCACCGCCGGTGCCGTACTGGACCTGCTCGGCCGAGAGCCCGTGCGCATGCGCTTCGACCTCACCGACGACGATCTCGAGGTGATCCGGGAATGGTTGGTGGGCAGCAATATCCGCTGGGCGATCGACGATTCGCAGCGGGGGCGGTTCGGGCTCAAGGGCTTCCGACAGGGCACCTTCGAGACCGGGATCGACCGGATTCTGCTCGGCGCGGTCGCGGAGGAGGCCGACAATGAATGGCTCGACACCGCGCTACCGCTCGGTGGCGTCGAGAGCACCGAGATCGACCTGGCCGGACGGTTCGCCGAATTCGTGGACAGATTGTCGACCACACTCGGCGCGCTGAGCGGTACCCAGCCGGCGAACGCATGGACACAGATCCTCGCCGACGCGATCGATGCACTCGTCCTCACCGATGTCGACTCCGAATGGCAACGGGCGCAGGCTCTCCGCTCGATCGCAGGAGTGTTCGAAGAGGGCGAGGTCGCCGCGGGCGGACCGGACGGGGGAGAGGTGGAGCTCCGGTTGGGGGACATCCGCGACCTGATCGCCGGGCTCGTGTCGGCCGCGCCCACCCGGGCCAACTTCCGCACCGGCGAGTTGACCGTGTGTTCCATGGTGCCGATGCGATCGGTACCGCACCGGGTGATCGTGCTCCTCGGGGTCGATGGGGACGCCTTCCCGCGCGCGCTGCGCCACGATGGTGATGACATTGCGGCACGGGCGCCACTGGTGGGCGAACGCAATCCACGCGACGAGGACCGTCAGTTGTTCCTCGATGCGATCTGCGCGGCCGAGGAGCATCTGCTGGTGCTCTACAGCGGCGCAGACCCCGTCTCGGGACAGCGAATTCCACCTGCCGTGGTCGTCAGCGAACTCGTCGACGCGGTGTCGGCGATCACCCGAACGCCTGACAGTTGCGTTCGTCGCCACACCCTGCACGCCTTCGACGCCGACAATTTCGTGCCCGGTGCGATCGCCGGGGTGGCCGAGCCGTTCTCCTATGACACCGCCCTGCTCGCCGGAGCGCGGGCGTCCGGGACCACGCCGGAGCGGCGTTCGATGATCGCCGACGGCCGCCTGGACCCGCCCGACCCCGACGACATCGAACTCGCGTCGCTGGTCAGCTTCCTGACCAATCCGATCGAGGGTTTCGTCCGGCAGCGACTGGGCGCCCGCATCCCGGATGAGGAACGCCCGCACGCCGATCAACTCGACGTCGCCCTCGCGCCGCTGGACCGCTGGGCAATCGGCGACAGATTCCTGGCGCGGATGCTCGCCGGTACCGATCTCGCCGCCTGCCAGGCCGCCGAACTCCGCCGCGGAACGCTGCCGCCGTATGCATTCGGTACCCGCGAGTTGCGCGACATCTCGACCGACGTGGCTGCGGTCTTCGCGGCGGCCGAGTCCGCTCGAGTCGGCACATCGTCGACGGTCGACCTGGTGGTTCCGTTGCCCGACGGCCGGCGCGTATACGGCACGGTCGGCGACATCCATGCGGGCACGGTGATCACGGCCACCTATTCGAAGCTCCGGGCCAAACAGCGGTTGACCGCGTGGATCCGGCTGCTCGCCGTCGCTGCCGCCCGGCAGGCGGTGGGGCGCGGAGACGACGTTCGCGCCGCAGCCGTCATCGCGCGGCGACCGACCCGTTCGGGTGGGGTTGCCCGGTCTCTGCTCACCGCCCCGGAGCACCCGCTCGACGTACTCTGTTCCCTGATCGGGTTGCGCGACCTCGGGCTGCGCCGCGCGCTGCCGCTCCCACTAGACCCGGCCGCGGAGTTTGCCGATCACCATCGCCGTTCGGGGGGCGCCGACCGTGCCCTGCCGGCGGCCCGCCGCGCGTACGACGGCGACTACGGTGCAGGGCGAGATCGCTACCTGCGGATGGTGTTCGGCGGCGACGTCACCCGGCCGGTGGACTTCGAAGACGTGCTCGCGGCGCCGGTACCATCCGAAGATTCCTGGGATGGACCGCAGTTGCCCGCAGACCCCGGCGACACCCTGTTCGGTGCACTGGCCCGCCTGGTGTGGGACCCGCTGCTCGAACACGAGACCCTGACCTGAGATGACCGGACCCGAGATGACCGACACCGACTACCGCCATGGTCCGGGCCGTGTGCCCGTGGCCTTCGACGTGACCGCGCCTCTGCCTGAGGGGACCACCGTCCTCGAGGCCAGCGCCGGCACCGGTAAGACCTACGCGATTGTGGGTCTCGGCGCCCGGTTGATAGCCGAGGGTGTGCCGATCGACAAGCTGTTGCTGGTCACCTTCAGCCGCGCGGCCACCGCCGAGCTGCGCGAGCGGATGCGAGAGCGCGTGGTGGAACTCATTGCTGCGCTGACAAGTCCGGAGGACGGCCCGGATCACGCGGACCCGCTGGTTGGCTACCTGGCCGACGGCGAGGTCGGCGAGGTGGCCCTTCGTCGGGAACGGCTGGTACGTGCGCTGTCGGATTTCGATGCGTCCACCATCGCGACCACACACACCTTCTGCAACCGCATGCTCGATGCCCTGGGCTTCCTTGGTGAACGAGAGATGATCTACGAGATCGTGGAAGACGTCGATGATCTCGTCGACGAAGCCGCGCTCGATCTCTATCTCCGCGGCTACGCCGGCGCCGACCGCCCCGATTTCTCACTCGGGGACGCGACCGAGATCGCCCGGGACGCGATCCGGCAACCGGCCACCGCGCTCGCACCGTCGGAGACCGACCTCGGCGATGCCGATACCCCCGATGCGATGGTCGCGCACCGCCGGGTGCGGTTTGCCGCACGTATCCGCGAGATCGTCGAAGATCGCAAGCGGACCTCGCGTCTGCGCACCTATGACGACTTGCAGATGATCCTGTTTCGGATCGTGACCGATCCCGTCGTGGGGGCGGCGGCATGCAAACGTATCCGCGCGATGTTCGACGCCGTGCTCGTCGACGAGTTCCAGGACACCGACCCCCAACAGTGGGAGATCGTCCACCGCTGTTTTCACGGCAGCCGGAGACTGGTGCTGGTCGGTGATCCCAAACAGTCCATCTACGGTTTTCGCGGTGCCGAGGTGCTCAGCTATCTGCAGGCGGTACGGTCTGCCGATTCCCTACGCGTCCTCGATGTCAACCGACGCTCCGATGGTGCTCTGGTGGACGCCCTTGCCCGCCTGCACGGTGGCGCCGAACTCGGGCACGGTGACATCGTGGTGCACGAGGTCACTGCGGCTCGATCCGGCAGCCGACTGCACGGGGTGCCACCGGTGCGGTTGCGCGCGCTGCCGCGGCGGGATTTCACCGTGCTCAACCGGAGCGGATTCCCCACCGTCGGCGCGGTCCGCGACAAGGTCATCGCCGACGTCGCGGCCGACATCGCCGGACTGCTGGCATCGAAGACGACGATCGAGGCCGACGGGGCGGTGCGGCCGGTGGAGCCCGGTGACATCGCCATCCTGGTGACGCTCAACAAGACCATCGCACCTCTGCAACAACACCTGCAGGCCCATGGCGTCGCGGCGGTGATCGGATCGGGCACCAGCGTGTTCCACACCGCCGCGGCGCGGCAGTGGCTGGCGGTGATCCGGGCGGTCGAACAGCCGGCGCGTACCGATTTGGTGCGCACGGCAGCGATCGGGACCTTGATCGGTTGGGACGTCGACGCCCTCGCCTGCGATGACGGCGCCGGCATCACCGACCTGGCGATGAGTCTGCAGAGCTTCGGGCACGTCTTCGCCGAGGGCGGATTCGCGGCGATGGCACAGCGCCTGATGAGCCGCATGCGGGTGGCCGAACGTGTGCTCGCCGGGCCCGACGGGGAACGCGAGCTGACGGATCTGATCCAGGTGGCCTCACTGTGCAACGTCGAGGTCATGCACAGTGCGTGCGGGCTCAGTGGGCTGGTCGAGTGGCTCGCCGACCGCATCGCCGACACCACCCGCTGGCAACGTCATCAGGATCAGACGCGGCGACTCGACCGCGACACCCAGGCGGTGCAGATCATGACCGTGCACCGCAGCAAGGGTTTGCAGTTCCCGATCGTCTACGTGCCGTTCGCATGGGATGGGGCGCGCAATGCGAATCGGGCCACCTTCACGTTCCACGATGCGCACGCCGAGCGGGCGCTCGATGTGGGCGGGACCGAGGCGCCGGGCCATCGGCAACGGTGGCAGCGACATGAGAGTGAGGCGGCGGGGGAGGAGCTGCGGCTGCTCTATGTTGCCCTGACCCGAGCGCAATCGCAGGTGGTCGCGTGGTGGGCTCCGGCGTATCACACGCGGAACTCCGCACTGCACCGCCTGTTGTTCGGGCGCACAGCGGGATCGTCGGTAGTGCCCGAGAGCTTCGACGTCCCCGACGACGACACCTGTGCGCGAGTGCTGATGGGTTATCGCCTCGACGGTGCCATCAGCGTGGAGGTGGCCGGCCGCGATGGTGACAGTCGCATCGACCCACCGGTGCCGGCGCCACCGCCAACGGGGCTGTCGGCAGCCCGATTCGACCGGACCATCGACCAGAGCTGGCGTCGCACATCGTATTCCGCCATCGTTGCCGGTGCAGGACATGGCCATCCCGCGGTGCTGGAATCGGGCAGCGAGTCCGATGCGGACCTGATCGCCGACGAACCCGCCGAGCCGGGAGAAGCCGTGCAGATAGCCGGTGGACAACCGACCGGCACCCCGTCGTTGATGAACGGCATGCCCTTCGGTGCGGCCTTCGGCACGCTGGTGCACGAGGTGCTCGAGTATGTCGACACCGACATGCCAGACATGGGCGCGCACGTCGCGGACCTGTGTGGACAGGCGATCGCTGCGCGGATGCTCGACGTCGACGTGGAACGTCTCACCGCAGCATTGGTCGGAGTGTTGACCACGCCACTCGGCTTCGGTGACCTGTGGTCGGTCGGACCACGGGATCGCCTCGCCGAGATGGAGTTCGAGTTCCCGCTGGCCGATGGTTCGGCGACCGGCGCGGCGGTGACGACCGCCGCGATCGCCGACCTGATGGACCGGCATCTCGTCGCCGACGATCCGCTGGCCGGATACAGTGCCCAGCTGCGCGCGCTGCCGCCGCAACGCCTGCGCGGGTTCCTGACCGGCAGCATCGACTCGGTGTTGCGCACTCCTGCCGGCCGCTTCGTGATCGTCGACTACAAGACCAACCGCTTGCGGCCCGGTGAACTCAGCGCCGAGGACTTCGATCGCACGTCGATGGCGGCCGAGATGTCGGCGGCCAACTATCCGCTGCAGGCGTTGCTGTATTCGGTTGCGTTGCACAGATACCTGCGATGGAGGTTGCCCGGATACCAGGCGGGCGAGCACCTCGCCCCGGTGCAATATCACTTCGTGCGGGGGATGGTGGGACCGCGCACGCCGCCCGGTTGCGGCGTGTTCGAGTGGGCGGTGCCTCCTTCCCTCGTCGAGGACCTGTCGGGTTTACTGGCGAAAGGCGACAGATGAGCGCAGCCGAGACCGCCGACCGCCCAGCCGACCCGCGGCCGGCTCGCACGGTGAACGATGCGCGATCGTTCGCCGGAGCCGAGGGCGCGTTGGCGACCCTGTGCCGTTCGGGTGTACTCGACGCGGCAGACCTGCACATCACGCAAAGGCTGGCCCGGTTGTGTGGCGAACCGGTGGGCGAGGTGGCCCAGGTTGGAGCGGCCCTGGCCGTTCGTGCGGTGCGATACGGGTCCACATGTCTGGCCGTGTCACGGGTGGCCGAGATCGTCGGTCCCTGGGCCGAAACGGTGTCGCCGGACCTGCCGGCGCCGGAGGAACTGATCCGCGCGCTGACCGACAGCGCGCTGGTGCGTGGCGCCGGGACCGGGCCACTTCGGCCGCTGGTTCTGGCCTCCTCTGCAGATGGCCCACTGCTTTACCTACGCAAGTACTTTCGCCAGGAGCAGCTGATCCGCGAGGCGCTGATGGCGCGAGAGCAGACACGTCCGGATGTCGATCCGGCTGCGGTCACCGAGGCTGTCGATGACGTGTTCGGGCCTGCCGAGGCCGGATCGGTGGACCTTCAGCGAGTGGCCGCGCAGATGGCTGCGGTGAGCTGGACGCTGGTGGTCGCCGGCGGACCGGGCACCGGCAAGACGTACACGGTCGCGCGGATTCTGTCGGTGCTCGATCGGCTGGGCGGCGGTTCGGTCCGGATCGGGCTGTGCGCGCCCACCGGTCGGGCGGCCGCGCAATTGCAGGCGGCGGTGTCGGCGGACGCCGCGGCCCCGGCGTCGGTGCACGCGGTGACCGTGCACTCACTGCTCGGCTGGCGGCCCGGTTCGACCCCCCGCTATGGACGCGGAAACAAGTTGCCCTACGACGTGGTGGTGGTCGACGAGACGTCGATGCTCTCGATGACGGCGATGAGTCGACTTCTGGATGCGGTACGTCCGGACACGCGGGTGATCCTCGTCGGCGATCCGCATCAGCTCGCCTCGGTCGAGGCCGGTGCGGTACTGGCCGACCTCGTCGACCGGGAAGCCGGTATCGCGCCGCTCCCGCTGCCAGAGGGGATCGGATCGGCGGTGCCGGCCGGCCTCGCCGATCGTGACCGGGTGGAACGCGGCGTGGTGACGCTGCAGCGCGGCCATCGGTTCGGCGGGGGGATCGCAGAGGTTGCCGGGGCCATCAACCGTGGAGATGCCGACGCCGTGGTCGCCCTGGTGACCGACCCGGATCTCACCGAGGTCAGCCTGGTGTCGCCGGACGAGTTGGACGGCGTGCGGGCCGACGTGGCGGCCTGGGGAGCAGCGATGTCGAGTGCAGGCGCGCTGGGCGATGCACCAGCCGCGCTGGACGCCCTCGACGCGCACCGGGTGCTGTGTGCTCACCGCGATGGCAGTTGGGGTGTGCAGGGCTGGTCGCGTCGGGTGGTGGACTGGTTGGCCGAGGGTGACACGGACAGCGGGCACGGCCGATCGCCGGCCATGGGGTCGAGCTCACCCGGCGGCGTCTGGGCGGCGTCGCCGACCGCGCACCCGGGCGAGCCGCTGTTGGTGACGGCCAACGATCGGCAGACCGCGACCTTCAACGGTGACAGCGGTGTGGTGATCCGCTCCGGGAACACCCTGGAGGTGGTCTTCCGGCGCGGCACCGAGATCCGGCGCCTGCATCCGACTCGTCTGGCCGATGTGGTGCCGTTGTATGCCATGACGATTCACCGCAGCCAGGGCAGCCAGTTCGACGGGGTCACCGTGGTGCTACCGCCGGAGGGGTCGGAGCTACTGACCCGAGAACTGCTCTACACCGCCGTGACCCGAGCTCGCAGACACGTCCGGATTGTCGGTTCCGCCGACGTGTTGGCCGCGGCCGTGCGCCGCCGGGTCCAGCGTGCAAGTGGGCTGCGTTCGCCGGTCGCGGTCACGACGCCGTAGGAATCCGGGGGAGTCGACAGCTGAACCTGCGCGGCTGGAGATCAGCAGATCTCGATCCCGCCCGGTACCAGATCGCGCCGGATGAAGTTCTCCGAGGCAAGCAGCCGGTCGCGTCGCTCCGGCGGGAGTGCCATCAGCCCCTGGATGGTACGGCTGCGTCGGACCTCGGTGCGGTGTGCCGCGATGGCCGCCGCCTTGCGCTCCCCGTACCGTCCGACATCCAGCGTGAGGTCGATGCCCTCTGGTGGGGTACCGGGCAGGTGGTCGCGACGCACGGAGGCGAACAGGTCGTCGCGCACGTCGTCGACCATCCAATCGGCGATTGTCACGAAGTACACCGATCGGGTCTGCCACGCGTCGCCGGCCGAGCGGTACAGGCGGGGGCTGGCGGCGGCGTCGGCGGCCACCGAGGCCAACCGGTGGGCGTGGATGTGATCGGGATGGCCGTAGATTCCGATGGCGTC
Source organism: Gordonia sp. Z-3 (assembly GCF_036233855.1). Lineage (NCBI taxonomy): Bacteria > Bacillati > Actinomycetota > Actinomycetes > Mycobacteriales > Gordoniaceae > Gordonia > Gordonia sp. Z-3. Next base: position 159,778 of record NZ_JAZARS010000009.1, on the reverse strand, counting down.
GTAGGTGACGATGGCGTCGGGACGCAGCCGCCGGATGTGCTCGACCATCGTGCGCACCGCCGAATCGAAGGGCGCCGCGCAGAATCGCTGCGCTCCCGGAGCAGATTCGGGTACCCGGTCGTCGGCGTACCCCAGCATGATCGGTGGGCCGGGCAACCCGAGTTCGTGCATCGACTCGATCAGTTCGCGATGCCGGTGCGTGCCGTCGGCCCAGGTGCACATGATGAGGTCGGCGGCGCCACCGCGCGCCGTGTGGTGCGCGATCAGGCCACCCGTCCACAACGCTTCGTCGTCGGGGTGCGCGTGCACGAACAGCAGACGAGGAGCTGGCATTCACCGGTCTTTCGATGGTGCGGCGGGGCATCGGCCATCGATACCGCGGTGCGCGTTCGAGCACCGCACAGCGGTCGACCCACCCAGATTAGCCAATGGGGTGGTCGGTAAACTGCGGCTTCGTCAGTGACGGTTGAGCGGAGGTCGATCATGACTGGTCAGACAGAGGTTCGTGAGTTCCAGGCCGAGACGCGGCAGCTGCTGGATCTCATGGTCCACTCGGTGTACTCGAACAAGGACAGCTTTCTTCGGGAGCTGATCTCCAACTCGTCGGATGCGCTGGACAAGCTGCGGTTGGAGTCGCTGCAGGACAAGGAACTCGACGTCGACGCGGGGGACCTGCACATTCAACTCGAGGCAGACCCCGAGGGGCGGACATTGGTGGTCCGCGACAACGGCATCGGCATGTCCCGCGACGATGTCATCAACCTGATCGGTACCGTCGCGCGCTCGGGCACCGCGGAACTGCGGCGCAAATTGGCCGAGGTGAAGGACGCCGCGGCCAGTGAGGAGCTGATCGGTCAGTTCGGCATCGGTTTCTATTCGACCTTCATGGTCGCCGATCGGGTCACCCTGGTGACCCGCCGTGCCGGTGAGGCCACCGGGACCCGCTGGGAATCGACCGGCGACGGCACGTACACGATCGACGATGTCGCCGACGCGCCCCAGGGGACGTCGGTCACCCTGGCGCTCAAACCGGTCGACACCGAGGATCATCTGTACGACTACACCGACGCAGCAAAGCTGCGGGCCTTGGTGAAGCGCTATTCGGACTTCATCGCGTGGCCCATCCGGATGGACGTCGAGAAGCCGGTCGCATCCGACGATTCCGGCGAGTCCGACGAGTCGACGGGCGAACCGCGGACGGACGAACCGAAGACCGAGGTCGTCACCGAAACCATCAACTCGCAGAAGGCGCTGTGGGCCAAATCTGCCGACGAGGTCACCCAGGACGAGTATCACGAGTTCTACCGGCATGTCAGCCATGCCTGGGATGAGCCCCTCGAGGTCATCACGGTCAAGGCCGAGGGCACCTTCGAGTATCAGGCGCTGCTGTTCATCCCGACCCAGGCGCCCTTCGATCTGTTCATGCGGGAGCGATCTTCGGGAATCCACCTGTACGTCAAGCGTGTCTTCATCATGGATGACTGCGAAGAGTTGATGCCGGAGTATCTGCGATTCGTCAAGGGTGTCGTCGACGCCGCGGACCTGTCGCTCAACGTGTCGCGGGAGATCCTGCAGCAGGATCGCCAGATCCGGGCCATCCGCCGACGGCTCACCAAGCGGGTCATCTCCACCGTGGGTGATCTCCGTGACTCGCGTCCGGACGACTACCGGACGTTCTGGGAGAACTTCGGTCGGGTCTGGAAGGAAGGCCTGGTCAACGATTTCGACAATCGCGACGCCATCCTCAAGGCCTCCTCGTTTGCCTCCACCGATTCCGCGGACGGCCTCACCACGCTCGCCGACTACATCGGCCGGATGCCAAGCGGTCAGGACACCATCTACTACATGACCGGCGAGAGCCGACAGCAGATCGAGAACTCCCCACATATCGAGGCGTTTCGCGCCAAGGGCGTCGAGGTGCTGCTGCTGACAGATCCGGTCGACGAGATGTGGGTGACCAGCGGACTCGAGTTCGACGGGAAGTCGTTCACCTCGATCGCCAAGGGAGCGGTAGATCTCGACTCGCTCGATGACACGGAGTCCGACGAGGACAAAGCCGACAAGGAGAAGAAGTCCGAGGAGTTCGCCTCGCTGCTCGAGTGGCTGGCGGAGACATTGGCCGACGACGTGAACGAGGCGCGGTTGTCGTCTCGGCTCACCGATTCGGCCGCCTGCCTGGTGGGCGACACCTTCTCGATGTCACCACAGTTGGAGAAGCTGTACCGCGCATCGGGTCAGGAACTGCCCAAGAGCAAGCGAGCGCTGGAGGTCAACGCCGATCACCCGCTGATCGTCGGCCTCAACAACGCATTCGGCGTCGGCGAGGACCACAGTGCCCTGGTGCCGACGGCGAAGCTGCTCTACGGTATGGCCGTCATCGCCGAGGGTGGCGAGCTGGGCGACCCCGCCGAGTTCGCGAAGCTGTTGGCGGGCAATCTGACCGAGACTCTCCACACCGAGAGTCAGAAGTAGCGAGCCGTCCGCGGCACCTCTCGTCACGCACGGTGGATGTGCGTGACGAGAGGATGGTGTTCTGGCGGCTCCAGTAGCAGCGCGACACCGTCGAGCGTGTCGCCGTAGGGCGCTGCGATGGTGACGTCGGGTGTGGTGGTGCCGATCAGCTCGATGAATCGTGTACGGACCAGGTCGTTGTTGGTCAGGACATTGCCCATCCAGCTCACCCGGGATGACTGCCCGGTCCGGGGATCGCTGCGCCGCAGGGCGGCTCGGACGGAGTCGGCGAGTTCAGCCGCGGCGCGCTGGAGGATGTCGACGGCGACGGTGTCGTCGGTGCGTGCGGCGGCCGACACCTCTCGGGCGAATCCCGCGATGTGGGCGACCCGCTCGGGATCCGCCTGCAGCGCCATGTACAACTCGGGCAGTGGACCGAACGTGGCGTGCGCCGACTGTTCCAGTGGCGTCGGTGCGCCGCGCCCGTCGTAGGCGCGCAAGGCGGCGTCGAGCCCGGCGCGTCCGATCCAGTAGCCGCTGCCCGCGTCGCCGACCAGATGCCCCCAGCCGTCGACGCGTGCGACCCCACCGTCACCGACACCTAGCGTGACCACGCCGGTGCCCGCGGCGATCACCGCGCCCTTCTCGAAACGGTTGGCGGCCAGGTAGGCCGAGACCGAGTCATGCGCCAGCGCGACCGTGTCGGGGCCGACTCCGGCGAGGGCGGCCAGCAATTCGTCCGGACGGGTGGCCTGCGGGGTGAGTCCCGATACGCCCGCCGCCACCGCACCGACGTCGGCACCGGTCGCGGAGATGACATCCCGCGCCACCTCGGCGATCTGTGGAACCACAGGACGATCGGTGTAGATCGGACCGGCGTTGTGTTCGCTCGTGCCATCTCCGAACACTCGGATGCGGGTGCCCGTCTGGCCGCCGTCGATCGCCATCCGTTGCCGGCCGCTCATCGGTCCTCCCATCAGCGCCGAAACTGATCCTCGGGCCTCAACGTACTACGCGAAACGACTCATCGGCGCAGGTGCTCAGGCTGCGGCGTCCTCGGCGATGGTCAGCGCGACGAGATCCGCGTCGTTGGCGCGATGCACCGGCTGCACGGGCACGTCGTGCCGTCGGGCGGCGGCGATCAGCTGGCGCGCCCAGGCGAGATCGTCATCGGAGACACCGTCACGACCCGGGCGGGAGATCAGGAACGCGACCGACTCGGCCTCGAGCGCCTCGATTGCCTCGCCGAGGGTGAATAGGAGCGGATCCACCTCTACCGGTTCAGGTGTCGGTGGCAGGGGCAGCCAATTGAGAACCTTCAACAGACGTCGGTCGGGTCCGACGAAGGCGAACCATAGTCGCGCGCTTCCGAATCCGAGCGGCCCCATCAGAGCGCGCCAGCGTTGGCGCATGTCGTCGGCACCGACGATCGGGTCATGAGCGGTCTCGATGGCGGGGATCGTGCTGTCATCCGTTGTCATGATCAGATCATCGCTGTCTTCCGAACGCAGCCGTGGTTCGTTGTCCACAGGTTGCCGACGCTGTTCATGGCTCGGTTGACTCGTGCCCTCGGATGGCCGAGGATGGTCGGCTCGACCTGGCAGACTGGGCGTATGGGTGTGCTCACGCCGTTGGCGGTGAAAATCGGTTCGATCAGCTGGATGCCGCGCTATCTACCGCAGATCGTGGTGGTGGACAGCGCGCTGCAAAAGCTGACGGGGCAGCGGGTGACCCTGCTGGATGTGGCCGGACTGCCCAACATCACGCTGCGCGTAGCGGGCCGTAAAAGCGGGATTGTTCGGTCGACCCGACTGCTCGCGGTACCGGACGGAGCGGGTGCGTGGTTGATCGCCGGCTCGTACTTCGGCGGACCTGACATGCCCCAATGGGTATTCAATGTGCGTTCGGCCGACACCGTGGAGGTGGGGCATCACGGTACCGTCTCCGCGATGCGGCCACGTGAACTCGACGGTGACGAACGGGTGCGCGCCTGGCGGACATTGGTGAACGTGTGGCCCAACTTCGACCTCTACGTCCAGCGCACGCAACGTCGGATACCGGTGTTCCGGCTGGAGCCGGTCGCAGCCAACTGACCGGCTCCAGCACCGGCACAGTTCAGGCGCCGCGGAAGTCGGGGCGGCGCTTCTCGAAAACTGCGGTGACCGCCTCGGACAGATCCTCACTGGGGAGGAACGCGGAGTTCCATGCGGCGACGTAACGCAGACTGTCCTCGACGCCGGCGCGACGGCTGTGGTCCAGCACCGCCTTGATGCCGTTGACGACGAGCGGGGGATTGGCGGCGATCTCGGCAGCGGTCGCCCGGGCGGTGTCAAGGGCGGCGTCGCGGTCCGGGAGTACTTCGTTGACCAGGCCGATGCGTGCGGCGTGGGCCGCGTCGACATCCTTACCGGTCAGTGCGAGCTCACGAAGGTGGCCGTCACCGATGATCGCCGGCAGGCGGGCGAAGCTACCGACGTCAGCAACCATGGCCACCCGAACCTCGCGGACGCTGAACTTGGCGTCGGCGCTCGCGTACCGCATGTCGACAGCACTGATCAGATCGACTCCGCCGCCGATGCACCAGCCCGCGACTGCCGCGATGACCGGCTTGCGACAGTCGGCGACTGCGCTGATCGCCGCCTGCAGTCGTCGCAGGTTGTCGTGAAACTCGGTGCGCGGCCGCGCTTTCGCACCCTCGGCGAGTACGGGGCCGAGGTCACCACCCATGGCGGCGAGATCCAGCCCGTAGGAGAAATGCGCTCCGGAGCCGGCTAGGACGACCGCACGGACGTCGTCGTCACGGTCGAGCTGCGCAAAGATCTCCGGCAACTCACGCCAGAAATCCGGTCCCATCGCATTGCCCTTGCCTGGCCCGGTGAGTACGACCTCGGCGACGTGGTCGGAAACCGACACCTCGAACGCTTTCCACTGTTGTTGATCGCTCATTCTGAGAAGGCTACCGGGCCGCACCTGCGGCTATGCCGGGTGTCATGGGATCGCTGCGCGCAGTCGGCGAGCGCCTGCCGGCGGAATTCGGTCGTACGCCCGATCCTCGAGGACTTCTCGGTCGATCTCAGATGAGCAGCTGAGCGAAAGCGCGAAGCACACTGCTGCGGGGATGGGGTGGGGTGCGGAATATGCGAAACGCCCACGCCCTGAGAATCAGGTGATGGAGAGCCGCAATGGCATGACGCGCGAGGGCGACGGACCTCGGTGAGGCTGCAGCCCCTGTTCCCTGAGGAGCGTCCGAGATTACGAGGTCGCGTCACGAAGGGTGCTCCCACGCAACCACTCTCACGCAGGACAAGGTGTCACACCCCGCCGCTATCCTGTACCCAACACCTCACCGATCAAGTCCATCCACACCCCTCCCGCAGCACACCAAAGTTGTCAGACCTGACCGATAGTCTGATAGCAGTTCGATTCCCCACCAACGTTTCCCGCCGAAAAGGGAGGAGTCCGGAAATCACTTACCGATCCCTGAGGAGCGATCGAGCTTGCGAGGAATCGTCACGAAGGGTCCACCCACGCAACGACACTCACGCACGAAAAAGTTGTCGGACCCCACCGCTATCCTGAACTCAACACCTCACCGAAAGATCCATCCACACCCCACTTGCAGCGCACCAAAGTTGTCGGACCCGCCCGATAGTCTGATGGCAGTTCGATTTCCCACCAATCCATCCCGACCTCAGAGGCCGTCTTCGCTGGAAAGGAGTGTTTCGTGTTCACGTTCACCGACCGTGCTGCCGACGACGCTCTGCTGGCCTCGAGCAGTCTCGATGAGTTGGCGCAGCATGGTCGCGATTTGTTGCGGTTGAGTAATCAAGCTCAAGCAATCGCGATGCAGATTGCCCGTCAGATCGGGCAATCCACTTACAACGATCGTCTGGCCGGGTACAACGATTTCGTTCCGAACCGGGTCCGCAATGCCGCGGACAAGGCCGCGAAAGGCGAAATCTCGCTGCAGTTGGGTATTTCTAGACGCACAGCCGGTGAATGGGTCGGTCTCGATGAACTACTCGACGAGCACCCCAAGATTCGTGATGCCTTCCGTGCCGGTGATTTGAGGCCCCACCGGCTGGGTGTGGCCATCCGCGGCGCCGCCACGGGCCCCACCGGCGACCTGCGGGAGCGACTGGCAGACCTCGCCGACAACGCCCACACTGACGAACCCGATACCGACGCCGACAGCAAGGATGTCGAGGAGGAACTCGCCCTCGACCTCGACGACCCCGAGGCCGACCTCGATCCCGGCGCCGACGACGCCGGCTCCGACGACGCCGGCACAGACGGTGAGGGCACAGACGGTGAGGGCACCGACGACACTGATAACGCTGCGGCCGAGACCGACCCCGCCACCGACGATCCCGATGATGAGCCGTGGGATTTCGATGATGTGGTGCTCGATCTGGCCAGCCGACCCACCACCGACACTGTACTGCGCGATGATCTCGACGCGATCATCATCAGTCTTGATCCTGATCGGGCGGCCCAGACCCGCGATGACATCACCGATCTGTTCGGGGATGTGACGATCGGTAACGAAGCGTTCGGGCACATGACCGTCGATGCCTGCATCCCCGCTGAACACGGCGTGCACCTGCGTGACCGCATCAGCGCCCTCATCGGACGACGGGTCTGCCGCCGTGATGGGCGCAGCATCAAAGCCCAACGCGTGGCCGCGTTCGCCGAGATCATCAAAGCCCCCGGCGCGAAATTGCGCTGCCACTGTGGCGACGACACCTGCCCCGCCCGCCAGACTCGTACCAGCAACCGGGGGCAGGCCACGGATGCCACCCCGAGTTCGGTCACCGACAGTGAGCGCGACTCGTCGGTCGACACCAGCACGGCTCACGACGCCAGCGCATCGGGCCAAACCGCCGACGAACCCGCGACCGGTGGGCCTGACGCGGCAGAAGAACAGCCGATCACCCTCGCCGACATCGACGAAGACACTGCCGTCGACAGCGACAGCGACTCGAACATCGACAACAACGGCGAGAGTAGCCAATCCGGCACCGGAACCAATGCCGTTGACACCACTCAGGATGCCGCGCCCTCCCCGAAACCGCGACGAGAGTCCATCACCGCACCACCCGCCGAACACGACACCGACGCCGCCGACGCGGAACCGGCCGACGACTCCGCCGAAACCGACAGCGACTCCGACTCCGACTCCGACCTCATCGTCCCCGGCCTGACCCTGCTCCACGACCCCACCGGCCTCGACCCCACCCGCCTGATGGGCTACGGCGCCATCGACCCCGCCCACGCCGCACGAATCGCACCACACGCCACCACCATCACCGCCCGCCCCAGCGAAACCCGCACCGCCAGCGGACTGATCATCTTCGGCAACCGCACACCAGCCCCACCGATCGACCCCACCGGCCACGGCGGTTTCGCCACCCCACCACCGGGGGCGCTGACCTACAGGCCGTCAGCCGCGTTGCGGGCGGAGATCATTCAACTCGACCGGCGCTGCCGCTACCCCTACTGCGGCAGACCATCCGAGGAATGCGAACTCGACCACCTACACAAGTTCTGTCATACCGACCCGTTGGCCGGTGGCTGGACTGTGGGGTTCAACCTCGCACCCCTATGCCGACCCGACCACGACCGCAAACACGACGGGCCGTGGATACCGACCATGCACACCGACCGCACCATCACCTGGCGCAACGCCCGCACCGGCCAGATCATCGTCACCTACCCCAGGTGATCGGCGGCGGGCGCAGCCGTCGCCGTCAGGATGCCACCCGCGGCCGCGGACCCACCACCGCATAGCGTGCGCACACGAATGCCCGGTTTCGCGCCGTGTCAACAAGTTCCAGGTCATATCGTCGGGGGAATAGTGGGCGACCCTCGCCGAGCGTGACCGGCGCGAACGACACCACGATCTCGTCGAGCATTCTCGCGTCAGCGAACTGTGCTGCCAGATCGCCACCACCGACGATCCAGATGTCCTTGCCTCCGGCGGCCGCCACCAGAGCGTCTCGCTTGCTCCCGGGATCGCCGGTGACAACGGAGATGGTATCGGCGATCGGCGTGATCTCGCGGTGGGTGAACACGAAGCACGGAATGTCGTATGGCCACGGCTTTCCATCGCTGACCTCATTCTCGAGTAGCCAGCGATATGTGGTCCAACCCATGATCATGGCGCCGATGTCAGCGATGAACTCGGTGTAGTTCATCGCGCCGCCCTCGTCGATGGGTTGGGTGAGCAACCAGTCCAACGAATCGTCCGGGTCGGCCAGATATCCATCGAGCGTGCTCGCCGTGTAGTAGCGGAATATGGGATGTGAACTCATAGCGTGCCTCCAGATCGGTGTCGGTGCCACATGATGGGGTCGGGATCGGCGCCCGTCGTGTCGATGCCGGCGTCGGCAAGCATCCAACGGACCAGTTGTCGCCGATGAGCAGAAAAGGTCAGGACGTGCGCCCAGATCTGCGACAGCAGAAACGACTCCGGCGGATCGCAGATCGCGTCGACGATGCGATCCGACCACGCCGAGCGGCGATCGATGTCACGGGTCAGGGCCAGCCAACGTGGAGCTATCTCCTGGTGTAGTTCCGTCAACACCGTCACGTCCATCGCAATGTCGAGGTCGGGTGTGTCCTCACCGTCGATGCTGGCCAGCCATGGGGCCTTGCCCGCGACGAGCTGCGTCATGACCTGTGCGATCGATTCCTCTGGACCACTCCACTGCAGCACTTGGTGGCCGGGCAATCGAGGCGCACAGTAATCGGATTCGTCGATTCCTTTGACGATCTCGAGCAGCGCCTCGATGTCCTCGAGGTCGTGGCGTGTCATCATGGCGAGAACGTCACCTGCAGATTCTTCAGTCGCGTTGTCGCTGTCGATGTACAACACGGTCGGCGAATGGAAGTGGATGCCGTTCGGTGACGGCAACCAGTGGCCGCGTACGTCACGGGAACCGAGACGGCTCGGCGCATGGCCGAACGCCCGCGCGAACGCGCGGGCGAATCCGTCCACCGACTCGTAACCCGCAGCAAACGCCGCATCAGTCACCGACGAATCACGCTGGAGCTGCCATGCGGCTCGCTCGAGCATCACCCGACGCCGCATGGCCACCGGCGACTCGCCGACATGACGGGTCAACTGTCGACTGAAGTGAAACGCCGAGGAGTGTGCGCCGGCGGCCATGTCGTCGAGGCTGCGGTGGTCCTCACTCAGCACCGCATCGAGTAACTCGCGGATACGATCACGCCCCGTCTCCTCAACCATGCACTCAGTATCCGCCGGTCGCGTGCCCCGACGCCCGACCATTCTTGCTCTGTTGCGACTGTTGGTCTGTTGCGACCCGACCGCGGTCCTGCGGGGTGACGGCCGGTGGGTCAGGTGTACAGAAATCGAAAAATGTCTACCAACTCGTTGACACCCATCCGAAGGCATGTCTCTAATGATCGAGTGACCTACGACACAATCATTCGTGACGGGCTCTGGTTCGACGGCAGTGGCACTCCGCCGGCCGTCAGATCCATCGGCATCCGCAACGGCGTTGTCGCCGTGGTCTCGGCCGACCGCATCGACGAGACCGGGTGCACAGAAGTGATCGATGCGACGGGCAAGTGGGTACTGCCAGGGATGATCGACATCCACACCCACTACGACATCGAGGTGCTCGCGCAGCCGGAGCTCGCCGAGTCCCTGCGGCATGGGGTGACCACGGTGCTGGTGGGCTCGTGCTCGCTCTCGACCGTCCATGTCAACGGGACCGAGGCGGGAGACTTGTTCGGTCGGGTCGAGGCGATCCCACGCCACCACGTCATCGACACCATCGATACGCACAAGACGTGGTCCAATCCGTCGGACTACGTCGAGGCGCTCGAAAGTCGCCCCCTCGGCCCGAACGTCGCCGCGTTCATCGGGCACTCCGACATGCGGACCGCCGCCATGGGCCTCGACCGCGCCACTCGCAATACAGTGCGCCCCACCGACTCGGAGCAAGCACAGATGGAGCGCTGGCTGATCGACGCGTTGGACGCGGGGTTCGTGGGCATGTCCTCCCAGCAACTGCTCTTCGACAAACTCGACGGCGACACGTGCCGCTCGCGCACCCTCCCGTCGACGTATGCCAAGCCGCGCGAACTGCGACGACTCAAGGCATTACTCCGCAAGACCGGACGGATCCTGCAGGCCGGGCCGGACATCAGCAACCCGGCCGACGTGGGATCGCAGGCGTTCACGTCGCTGGGCATAGGGCGGCGCAAGCTCAAGACAAGTCTGCTCTCGGCCGCCGACATCAAGGCCAACCCCTATGCCATCAAGATCATGGGACCGCTTGCGGGACTGGTCAACCGACTCGGCGGTGACTTCCGCTGGCAGCACCTTCCGGTGCCCTTCGAGGTGTATGCGGACGGCATCGACCTCGTCATCTTCGAGGAATTCGGGTCTGGTGCGGCCGCGCTGCACCTCAAGGCGGAACTCGAACGCGACGAACTGCTGCGCGACGAGGATTATCGACGCCGATTCCGCAAGGACTACGAGTCCAGGTTCGGAACGCGCGTCTGGCATCGCGACTTCTTCGACGCCGAGATCGTCTCCTGCCCGGACGAATCGGTGATCGGGAAGTCATTCGGGCAGGTCGGCCTCGATCGCGGTGGTCTGCACCCGGTCGACGCCTTTCTCGACCTCGTCCTCGAACACGGCACCGACATCCGTTGGCGCACCACCATCTCCAACCACCGACCGGACGTGCTCCAGCAGATGGCCCGCGAACCCGGCATCCAGCTCGGGTTCTCCGACGCCGGAGCCCACCTCCGAAACATGGCCTTCTACAACTTCGGACTGCGACTGCTCAAACACGTTTACACCGCCGAACGACGCGGTGAACCCTTCATGGACGTCGCCACGGCCGTACACCGCATGACCGGTGAGCTCGCCGACTGGTACGGCATCGACGCCGGTCACCTCCGACCGGGTGACCGGGCCGACCTGATGATCGTGGATCCCGACCATCTCGACGATTCGCTCGAGAGCTACGCCGAAGCAGCCGTTCCCGCGTTCGGTGGCATGTCGCGGATGGTCAACCGCAACGACGACACGGTGGTCGCGGTGTTCGTGAGCGGACGCCGGGTGATGGAACGCGGCACACCGACCGAACTGGTGGGGCGGGCCCGAACCGGGCAGTTCCTGCGTGCCGGACGGCGCGGCGACCCGGTGCCGGCGGCACCCTCGGACCTCGATGTGCGGCCGTCCCGGCGACCGGCACTGGCCGAGACCGGGGCCGCCGAGTGAACCCGGCTCCGGCCGACACGGTCCTCGGCCTGTGGCGGGCGCTGTCAGAACGAGACTGGGGCGCGGTGCCCCCGTTCCTCGCCGACGACTGTATCTACCTCGATGTTCCGTTCGGTCCCGCCCTCGCCGCCCGCGGTCCCGTCGACATCATCAAACGCATCAAAGTGGGATTCGAACCGTTGTCGAGCTATCGCAACCACGACGGGTTGCTCGTCGCCAACGGCGACGACGTCATCTATGAGCACTCCGAGACGTGGACATGGCACACCGGCGAGGTCGCCGAACTGCCGTTCGTCACCGTGCACCGGGTGCGCGATGGCCAGATCACCCTGTGGAAGGACTACTGGGATTCGACGACTCTGATCAACAGCGCCCCGCCGACCTGGATGGATGATCTGATGGCTGCCGACACCAGCTGGGTCTACGACGCCACCGGACAGATGTGAGGATCAGTCGCGGTTGAGGCGCGGCAACAACGCCGCCGTCTTCGCGTCGGTCCAGCCCGGCGGTTGCAGAATGTCAGCCCACGCGTAGGGGAGCGCGGACATGTAGTCGTGACCATGACCGTCTGGCACATTCACGGCGACCGCCATGTCGGCGGACACCTGCAGGAAGGTCACGAACGGAATCCACCGAGTCGACGACAGCACATCGCGCCCGCGCGGCTCATCGAGCCAGTCCGGTTCATTCAGGATCAGATTGGGATTCCACCAGGTGATGGGGTCGCTGGCGTGCTGCACGTACACGATGTGCGATGTCGGAGAACCGGATTCGGGGAGGTCGGTCTCGTCGGCGATGAACCGCACCTGGGTGCCGTCGTCATAGACCGGCAGCACCTGCGGGGAACCCTCGTCCCGGTTGTTCGTGGTGTCACGCCACAGGGTGTTGTTGAAGGTCGGACCGCTGAACAACGCACCATCGGTTCGCGCAGCCAACGCCGGAATGGTGCCGAATGCGGACTCACCGGCGAACGAGCCGAGACTCTCGCCGAAGACCACCAGTTTCGGCTGATCCTGCTCAGGCAGAGCACGCACGCGTTCGGACACCGCCTCGAAAAGTGCGCGTCCCGCCTGGCGGGCCCGCTCCTTGTCCACCAGGAACGACAGCCAGCTCGGCAGGTAGGAGTACTGCATGCTGACCGTCGCGGTATCGCCGTTGTACATGTACTCCAGCGAATCAACCGTGGCCTTGTTGACCCAGCCGCTGCCGGTGCTGGATGCCACGGCGACGACGGCCCGGTCGAGGCCGCCGGTGCGCACGAGCTCGTCGGCCGCCAGCTCTGCCTCCTCGCGTAGACTGTCGGCCGACTCCAGCCCGGCGTACACCCGGATCGGTTCCTGTGCCGGCGCGCCGTTGAACACCGACAACGCTCCCACGTCAGGGCCCTTCGCGACGAACACGCGTCCCTCACGCCCCAGCGAGTCCCAGGTGACCAACGAGCCCGGCCCTCCGGATCGCAGTGGCGATGTGGGCGGCGACGTCTCGGCCTTCGTTTCCTCATTGGCCGCGGCAAAACTCGCATTCAGCCATTGCATCGAGTACTTCGCGACGACACCGTTGAGGATGAAGATCGCCAACAAGACCACCACCACGGCGCCCACTGCTGCTGACACCCGCGGTGGCGCAACACGGTTGAGGTGCCGCACACACCAACGCACGGCATACGCAAACAGTCGTCCCAGGCTGACCAGGATGAGGAAGACGACCACACCCATGATCGCGATGAGTGGATACGACCCCCAACTCAGCCGTTGCACACCCATCAGGTCGCGAATGTCGTCCTGCCACTGGGAGAACCACACCAGCATCAGCACCGTACCGACCACCGCGACGACACCGAGCACGATCCACGATCGCCGCGACGGCGGACGCCACGGTTCGTCGCGCGAGATCATGTAGCGCACGAACCAACTGGCGAACACTCCCAGGCAATAGCCGACGGCAGCGGATGCACCGCTCACCACGCCCTGGAAGAAGGCCCCTCGGGGCAGCAGTGAGGGCGTCATCGAGAACCAGACGAACACCAGGGCGACGGTGACCGGCACATACCGATAGCGCCCGAGGTGGCGCCGCCACCAGGGGGCGACCGGCGCCGGACTCGGCGCGTCGATGTCGTCACCGGCCGGCCGCTCGTGCTCGGTCGATGTGGGGTTCTCCGCAGTCACCGGTGCTCCTCCGCTGTTGTCGGCGCGATGACAGTATCAGCGGAGGCCTCGGCATGCCCGTATCTCAGCCCGGGCGGTCACCCCGCAATGCGGTCGCCGGTGTCGGGGTCGAAGAGATGCACCGCACGGTCGACCTGGTGTAACCGCACGGCGTCACCCGCCTTGGCCGGCGCGCGCTCCGACGACCGCGCGACCAACGTCACCGGCTCGCCGTCCAGATTGGCGATGGAGGGGTCGTCGACACGTGCGTAGATGTAACTTTCGCTGCCGAGTTCCTCGAGCAGGGCGACGTCGGCGTCGATGCCGGCGTCGCCGATCGCCAGGTGCTCGGGCCGGATGCCGACGATCACCTTGCCGAGCCCGGAGCCGCGCAGCAGCGCCTGCGATTCGTCGTCGAGATCGACCGTGGAGCCGGCGATGGTGACGGCGCCGTCGTTGACGGGCGCGGTGAACAGGTTCATGGCAGGCGAGCCGATGAATCCGGCGACGAAGGCATTGACCGGGCGGTCGTAGAGATCGGCGGGTGTGGAGAACTGTTGCAGCACGCCGTGGCGCAGGACGGCGACGCGATCGCCCATGGTCATGGCCTCGACCTGGTCGTGGGTGACATACACGGTGGTGGTGCCCAATCGGCGTTGCAGCGCAGCGATCTGGGTGCGGGTCTGCACCCGGAGTTTGGCGTCGAGATTGGACAGCGGCTCATCCATGCAGAACACCTGCGGTTCGCGGACGATGGCGCGGCCCATGGCGACGCGTTGGCGTTGGCCACCGGAGAGCTTGGCAGGCTTGCGGTCCAGGAAATCTGTCAGGTCGAGCAGCCGGGCCGCCTCGGCGACCTTGGCCTTACGCTCCTCGGCAGGAACCCCGCGCATCTTGAGTGCGAAGCCCATGTTCTCGCCGACGGTCTTGTTGGGGTACAGCGCGTAGTTCTGGAAGACCATGGCGATGTCGCGGTCCTTGGGCGCCACGCCGACCATGTTGTCGCCGCCGATACGGATAGCGCCCGAGTCGATCTCCTCGAGGCCGGCGAGCATCCGCAGAGCGGTGGACTTACCGGAGCCGGACGGTCCGACGAGGACGACGAACTCGCCGTCTTCGATGTCGAGGTCGAGGCGGTCGACGGCGAGTTTGTCGGCGCCCGGGTAGACGCAGCAGGCCTGGTCGTAGGTGATGGAAGCCATGTCGAAAATCTCCTGTTGAGAGTCGGTCGAGGGCAGGGAGGGGGCTACTTGATCGCGCCGAAGGAGAGCCCGCGGACGAGTTTGTTCTGGGCGATCCAGCCGCAGATCACCACCGGCAGCGCGGCCAGCACCGACGCGGCGGACAGTTGCGCCCAGTACAGGCCTTGCCCCGACATGAAGCCGGTGAGGAACACCGGCATCGTCTGGGCGTTGACGGCGGTCATGTTGACGGCGAAAAAGAATTCGTTCCAGGAGAAGATCACGCAGATCAGTGCGGTGGCCGCGATGCCGGGTGACACCAGCGGCAGGATCACTTCGCGCACCGAGGTCCAGAGACTGGCGCCGTCGATGCTGGCGGCCTCCAGCAGTTCTCCGGGTACTTCGAGGAAGAACGAGCGCATCATCCACACTGCGATGGGCAGGTTCATGGCGGTATAGAGGATCACCAGCGTCCAGATGTTGTCGAGCATGCCGATGCGTCCGACGATGACGTAGAGAGGGATGATCGCGGCCACGATCGGCAACATCTTGGTGCTGATGAAGAAGAACAACGCGTCCTGGGTCTTGCGGACCGGACGCAGCGACAGCGCGAAGGCGGCCGGCACGCCGAGCAGCAGTACCAGGATGGTCGAGACGATGGTGGCGAACAGCGAGTTCAGCAGCGGTGTGCCGATTCCCGCGTCGAACACCTCGCGGAATTGCTCCAGCGTCGGGGTGAAGATGAACGTCGGTGGGTCGGTCGCGGCTTCGCTCTCTTTCTTGAACGCGGTGAGCACCATCCACAGCACCGGGAAGAAGAAGCCGAGTGCCAGGATCCAGGTCACCACGGTCAGCAGTGCGCCGCGGGTGTCGCGTTTGCGGGTGATCTCGACACCATCGACGGTGGCCGAGGACCGGTGGGTGGGCATCGTGGTGGACATCAGGCCGCCTCCTCGTTTCCGGTGAACGTCTTGAAGATCAGACGCAGAGCCAGCGAGGCGACCACGATGGTGCCGATCACGGTGACCACGCCCATGGCGGCGGCCTGCCCGATGTCGAAGCCGAGGAAGGCTCGCTGATAGATGTAGAACGGCAGGTTCGCACTGGACACGCCCGGCCCGCCGGAGGTCATCATGTACACCGCGTCGAAGGTGTTGACCAGATAGATGGCCCCCAGCACCGCGCCGAGCTCGATGAACCGGCGCAGATGCGGCAGCGTGAGTTCACGGAACAACCGGAAGCTGGTGGCGCCGTCGACGCGGGCCGCCTCCTGGATGTCGTGGGGCATCGACTGCAAGCCGGCGAGGATCAGCAGCATCATGAACGGTGTCCACTGCCACACCAACTCGGCGATCACGCTCATCAGCGGATAGGTGCTGAGCCAGTCGGTCTGCACCCCGAACGGGCTCAGCAGCCAATTCACCAAACCGTTGGTGGGGGACAGCAGGCTGGTCTTCCACAGAAGTGCGGCGGCCACCGGGGTCACCAGGAACGGAGTGATCAGCAGGGTGCGAACGATGCCGCGGCCCAGGAACTTTCGATCGAGCAGCAAGGCGAAGATCAGCCCCAGGATCACCGAGGCGATCACGGTGCCGGCGATCAGCAGGATCGTGTTGAGCGTGACCCGCCAGAACTGGGTGTCGGTGAAGACCGCCAGGTAGTTGTCTATCCCGACAAAACTGCGCGAACCCGGCCGCACGAGATTCCAGGACTGGGTGGAATAGAACAGCGTGAACACGAAGGGCACCTGCGTCACGACGATCATGAAGATCAACGCGGGTAGCAGCGGTCCGCGCCTGCGCCAGCCCTCGGCGCGGGAGATGCGGTCGCGTTTCGAACTCGGTGCCGCGGGGCGCGGTTGTGGTTGCGCGCCCGGCGCGGCGAGTGTGGTGGCCACGGCTCACCTCTCCTTCTGGTAGGTCTTGCCCACCGTCTCGGCGTATTCCTGGCTCTGCTCGAGCGCCTGTTCGACACTGATCTGACCGGCGATCGCGGCCGAGATCTGCTGGCTGACACGGGTTCCGAGATCCTGGAACTCGGGGATCGCGAGGAACTGGATACCGGTGTAGGGCACCGGCTGCAGCGTCGGATCCTGTTGGTCGGCCGTCGTCATCGCCGACAAGGTCGCATCGGCGAAAGGAGCCGAGATCTCCTGGTAGGCGGGCAACTCGTAGGTCGACATGCGGCTGCCGGGTGGAATATGAGTGGCTCCCAACGTGTCCGACACATACTCGATGTAGTCGCGGTTGGTCATCCAGTCGATGAACTTCCAGGCCTCGTCTTGTTTCGTGCTGCTGGTTGGGATGCCCAGCGACCATGTGTAGAGCCATCCGTTGTCGGACTTGGCCATCCGCGGAGCGGGCAGATATCCCACGTCGCCGGCGATGGTCGAGGTGTCCGGGCTCTCGAGGACCGACACCGCCGAGGTCGCGTCGTACCACATCGCGACCTGACCTTGGGAGAGCAGATTGCCGCACTCCTGGAATCCGGAGGAGGCCGCTCCCGGCTCACCATGGTTGCGCACCGTGTCGACGTAGAATTTGACGGCCGCCTCTACCTCCGGGCTGGTGAGCTGGGCATTCCAGTTCTCGTCATACCAGCGACCGCCGAAGGCGTTGATCACGGTGTTCAACGGCGCCAGGAGCTCACCCCAGCCCGGTTTGCCACGCAAGCAGATGCCGGATACGTCACCGGTGTCGAGTCGCGCGGCGGCCTCGGCCACCTGCGGCCAGGTCGGGTTCGCCGGCAAGGTGACGCCGGCGTCGGCGAACATCCGCTTGTTGTACATCAGAAACGACGACTCGCCGTAGAACGGTGCCGAGTACATCGAACCCTCATAGGACAGTGCGGACTTCAGAGTGGGGATGAAGTCGTCGGCGTCGTAGTCCGGGTCGGCGTCCATATAGGGCGTCAAGTTCACCAGCCAGCCGTTCTCGGCCCACATGGGTGTTTCGTAGTTGCTGATCATCACCACGTCGAACTCCCCGCCACCGGTCGCCACCGACGCGGTGATCTTGGCGCGGGCCTCGTTCTCCGACAGCGTGACGAACTTCAGCTTGATGCCGGGGTTCTCTTTCTCGAACTGACCGGACAGCGCGACCGCGTCCTGCATCTGTGAGTTGGAGACCATGGCGACGGTGACCGCGTCACCGCCGCCGCCGGTGAGTGATCCCGCGCCGGAACAGCCGGCCAGCACGAGGGTGGCAGCTGTGGCGATCGAAGCGAAACCGATTCGCATTCGACGCGAACCGTGTGTGCGGCGGCGACCGGATCTCGGTCCTGGCAGCATCAGAGTTCACCTTCCTGTTGCGCGACGAGCCACTCGGCGGTGGGGAGATCGGTGACGAGAATCGTCGAGTACCCGCCGCGGAGGGCGCCGAGGATGGAGTTCCGGCGGTGCTCTCCACCGGAGACGAGAATGGTTGTGGGGCAGGCCCGGACGCTGTCAAGGGGAACCGAGACCGTTCGGTCGACCAGGGTGGACCGGACGGGTCGGCCGTGCTCGTCGTAGAACCGCCCACCGATCTCGCCGACGGCACCGAGTTCGTCGAGCTCGTCGAGCACGATCGCATCGATGAACGCGCCTTCGAACAAGGTGGTCGACGTCGACACCGACCCGACGCCGTAGAGCATGACGTTTGCCGATCGGGCCGCCGAGAGTGCCTGTGACAGAATCGAGTCCCGCTCCAGGGCGGTGACGGTCTCGGGATCGGCATACAGCGGTGCCACCAGGCGCATCGGCCGCGCGTGCAGTCGATCCGACAGACGGGCGAGAGCGTGGTCGACGCCGGTGTGGTAGTCGACCGAGGTCATCGAACCGTCCATCTGGACCACCTGCCGGCACGATGAGGTGGCCGCCATCGCGTCGGCCACGGCCACTTGTTCAGGGCCCCACGTGAAACCGAGCACATCCGTCGGTTGGATTCGCCGCATCAGCACCGAGGCACCCGCACGGCCGAGGGCGGCGTTGGCCGAGGCGCTGCCGTCGGCGGTGTCATCGATGATGAGCACCTCGTCGAGACCGAAAGTCTGCTCGACGCTGCGTTCCACATCGGTGTGGATGGACGAACTCAGATGACTCGGCGCGCTCACCGTCACCTGGACCAGGCCTTGGGCGCGCGCTCGAGCGACCAGCCGGCCGGCGGTAGGGCGCGACACGCCGAGACGCTTGGCGATCTCGGCCTGAGTGAGGCCTTCGAGGTGATACATGGTCGCCGCTCGCACAAGCAAGCGCAGGTCGTGTCCGGTGTCCGGGGTGGTCCGCGGGGGACTCGTCATCTGACGCCTCACATGTCGCGTGAGCATTTGCTCACTAGCCGGGGATATGCTCAATACGCTAACATTGCGAATGTGAGCTACGCAACAGTCGATGCCGACAGTGATCCACGGAGTACCGCGACGATGCGCGCGAGTCTGCTGCACCCCGGTGGCCGGATGACCGTCGAACACCGACCTGTGCCGAAACCCGGATCGGCCGAGGTCCTCGTCCGCATCGGTGCGGTCGGTGTGTGCGGATCGGATTCCCACTATCTGCGCCACGGGCGGATCGGCGACCACATCGTCACCGAGCCGATCATCCTGGGACACGAGGCGGGCGGTGTGATCGTCGACGTCGGCGATACCGTGTCCCGAACCAGGTTGGGGCAGCGGGTGTCGATCGAGCCGCAACGTCCTGACATGGCGAGTCGGGAATCGCGGCGCGGACGCTACAACCTGTGCCCGCACATGCGGTTCTTCGCCACGCCGCCCGTCGATGGGGCGTTGTGTGAGTATGTGACCATCGGCGAGACCTTCGCGCATGAGGTGCCCGCCGAGGTCAGCGACGAGGCGGCCGCGTTGTGCGAGCCGTTGTCGGTGGCGATCGCCGCCATCCGGAAAGCCGAGGTGGGCATGGGGGATTCGGTGCTCATCGCGGGTGCCGGGCCGATAGGTCTGCTCTGCGCGCAGGTCGCGCGGGCGTCCGGTGTCGGGCGGATTGTGATCAGTGAACCCGACTCGCTGCGACGCGACATGGCCGTGAATTTCGGGGCCACCGACGTTGTGGAACCGGGGGCCGGCGCACTGCCGGGCGGCGACGTCGACGCATTCGTCGATGCCAGCGGCGTCGCGGCCGCGGTTGTCGCCGGTGTCTGGTCGCTACGGCCTGCCGGACGCGCGGTGCTCGTCGGCATGGGCGCCGACGACATGACACTGCCGACCAGCGTCATCCAGAACCGCGAGATCGTCCTCACCGGGGTCTTCCGGTACGCCAACACCTGGCCGACGGCACTGTCGCTGATCGGTTCGGGTCGCGTCGACCTCGATGCGATGGTCACCGGTCGCTTCGACCTCGATGAGGTACGTGCCGCGCTGGACGCCGACCGGACCCCGGGCTCGATCAAGGCGATCGTCTACCCGGGCGGCGTCCCCGAGTCGGTGCGGTTCGGATCGA
This sequence comes from Gordonia sp. Z-3, assembly GCF_036233855.1. Taxonomy (NCBI): domain Bacteria; kingdom Bacillati; phylum Actinomycetota; class Actinomycetes; order Mycobacteriales; family Gordoniaceae; genus Gordonia; species Gordonia sp. Z-3. Next base: position 139,306 of record NZ_JAZARS010000009.1, on the reverse strand, counting down.
CATCCCGGGACAGCTCCGCATGGCGACCGTTCGTGAACCCAGCCACCCACGTCGACAAGGAAGTGCAGCAGTGACCAAGACGCATCAGCTGAGCCAGGAAGTCCTCGCGACCATCGACACGGTGCCGACCCCTGATCACGACTGTCGGCCGAAACGATGCGGAATCGTGCATTTCGGCGTCGGCGGCTTTCACCGAGCACATCAGGCCATGTACCTCGACCGCCTGCTCGCGAAAGACCCCACGAACGCGGCCGATTGGGGAATCTGCGGCGTAGGGGTACGCCCGGCCGACGCCGCGATGCGCGATGCGCTGGTGCCGCAGGACGGTCTGTACACATTGACCCTCAAGCATCCTGACGGACAGGTGGAAACCTCCGTCCTCGGCGCCGTCGTCGACTACCTGTTCGCCCCCGACGATCGCGAGCGAGTCATCGAGCGGCTGGCCGCTGGCGAGACCCGAATCGTCTCGCTCACCGTCACCGAGGGCGGATACAACTTCTCGCCGTCCACCGGCGAATTCGACCTCACCAACCCCGACATCGTCGCCGACCTGTCCGACGATGCGGTGCCGCGCACCGTGTTCGGGCTCGTCACCGAGGCACTGCGACGTCGACGTGACCGAGGCCTCGAATCGTTCACGGTGATGTCGTGCGACAACATCGCGGGTAACGGACACGTGGCGCGGGCGACCTTCCTCGCCTACGCCCGGGCGAAGGATCCTCAGTTGGCCGACTGGATCACCGAGCACACCCGCTTTCCGAACTCCATGGTCGACCGGATCACTCCCGCGACACCGCCCGAATTGCGGGCTGAGGTGCTCGCACGTACCGGCATCGACGATCGCTGGCCGGTCGTCGCCGAGCCGTTCACCCAGTGGGTGCTCGAGGACGCGTTCTCGATGGGTCGCCCCGCGCTCGAGACGGTCGGGGTGCAGATCGTGGACGACGTCACCCCGTATGAACTGATGAAACTGCGGTTGCTCAACGCGGGACATCAGGCCCTGTGCTACTTCGGATATCTCATGGGGTACCGCTATGTGCACGAGGCGACCGCCGATCCGCTCATCACGGAACTGTTGCGGCGCTACATGTCTCAGGAGGGGCGGCCCACTCTGGCACCGGTTCCCGGCGTCGACCTCGACAGTTACACCGAGACTCTGATCGCCCGGTTCGGCAACCCGTCCATCGCCGACACCATCGCGCGGCTGTGTCAGGACTCGTCAGACCGCATTCCGAAATGGCTGGTGCCGGTGATCCGGGACCGGCTCGCCGCTGGCGGCGACGTACCGCTGGCGGCAGCCGTGGTCGCATCGTGGACGCGCTACGCCGAAGCTGTGGACGAGCACGGCGACGAGATCCGCGTCGTCGATCCGCTGGCGGCGCAGCTCATCCGGGCGGCCCGACGATCACGTACCGAACCGTTGGCATTCGTGTCCGACCGTTCGCTGTTCGGCGATCTCGCCGGGGAGGAACGGTTCACCAAACCGTATCTGGCTGCCCTGGAGTCGCTGCGCCGCGACGGCGCCCGCGACACCCTGGCGGGACTGCTCGCATGACGCTGGTGGCGGGCGTCGATTCCTCCACGCAGTCGTGCAAGGTCGTGATCTGCGACGCAGACAGTGGACGCGTGGTGCGGACGGGTGCGGCGGCGCACCCGTCGGGAACCGAGGTCGATCCCGAGTCCTGGTGGAAGGCCCTGCAGGATGCCATCGTCACAGCCGGCGGGATCGACGATGTATCGGCCCTGTCCGTCGCGGGGCAACAGCACGGGCTGATCTGCCTCGACCGTGACGGTGCAGTGCTGCGTGACGCACTGCTGTGGAACGACAACCGATCCGCGTCGAGCGCGAGAACGCTGATCGACGAGTTCGGCGGCGGCGTGCACTGGGCGGACCGCGTCGGGGTGGTGCCGGTGGCCTCGATCACCGCCAGCAAACTGCGCTGGGTCGCCGACAACGAACCGGACGTGGCCGACGCGACGGCTGCGGTCTGCCTGCCGCATGACTGGCTCACGTGGCGCCTGCTCGGCGGCACGGATCTCGCGGCGCTGCGCACCGACCGCAGCGATGCATCCGGAACCGGCTACTACTCGGCGGCCACGGGCGACTACTGCGACGAGGTGTTCGACGTCGCTTTCGGTGGTCGCCGGCCGATGCTACCCAGGGTGCTGGGGCCCGCAGAGACTGCCGGGGTCACCGCGCAGGGCTGCGTGATCGGCGCCGGTGCCGGCGACAATGCCGCTGCCGCACTGGGGTTGATGGCATCGGCGGGGGACTGCATCGTCTCTTTGGGTACGTCGGCCGTGGTGAGTGCGGTCACCGAGACGCCACCGCGCGATGCGTCCGGGCTCGTCGCCGGATTCGCCGATGCCAGCGGACGGCAGCTGCCGCTCGTGTGCACCCTCAACGGCGCACCGGTGCTGGGGGCCGCCGCTCGAATGCTGGGCGTGGGACTCGATGACTTCGGCGCGCTCGCGCTGTCGGCCGAACCCGGCGCCGGCGGCCTCACCATGGTCCCTTACCTCGCGGGCGAGCGGACCCCCAACCTGCCAGACGCGACGGGTTCGCTGGCGGGCATCACCGCCGACAACTGGACGCCGGCGAATGTGGCGCGCGCATCCGTCGAGGGACTGCTCTGCTCGCTGGTTTATTGCCTAGACCTCATCAGTCGACAGGGCGTCGACGTCGACCGGATCGTGATGGTCGGGGGTGGCGCCCGGTCGGCGGCAGTTCGCGAGATCGCGCCGGGATTGTTCGGCCGTGCTGTGCATCTGCCGGAACCGGGGGAGTATGTGGCACGAGGCGCCGCCCGCCAAGCCGCCTGGGCGCTGGCCGGAGTCCTGCCTCGCTGGCCGGTGCCCACCGAACGACGCGAAGTGCCGCACGCGGACCCGGCAACCTATCATCGCTACCGGGCGGCGACCGACCTGGTCGTGGGTGGCTGAGCTCTCATGCGTTCAGCGGATCCGCGCCGAGAAACGTACCCGCTCCGGTGATCAGCGGTAGATCGATTGTGGTCCGGATACCCGACGGACCGTCGACCACCGCAGGAATCGCGTTGACGATACGACCGGCCGCGGCGACGATGGCGGCGTGGTTGTGATCCCCGTGCGCGCTGGTGGGACAGATGTCGACTCGATAGGACGGTTCGCCGGCGATCTCGACGCGGTAGCACCCGCCGGGTTGCGCGGGTCGGGCCCACTGGGCGCCCAGGTCCTCGCGTAGCCGGGTCACATGCTCCACCACGATGGCAGGGCGTCCCTGCACCATGCCGACAATCTCGAACCGCACCGCAGCGCGCGTGCCCTGTTCGATGTGCCCGGACGCGATGTCGAACGCCTCGGGCGCGGCCTCGTCCTCATACTTCTCGACGATGTCGTCCACGGTGATGCCCAACCCGGCGGCCAGCTGCCGAATGGTGGTGCCCCAGGCCAGTGCGAGGATGCCAGGTAGGAAGAGCATGGGTGTCTCGGACATCGGTTTGCCGAAACCCATCACGTCGAACATCACGGTGGCGCCGTCATAGGTTGCGTAGTCGGCGATCTCCATACACCGGATCTGCTCGATCTGTTGACAGGTGCCGGCCAGTGCGAACGGGATCAGGTCGTTGGCGAAGCCTGGGTCGACACCGGTGACGAAGATGCTCGCCTCGTTTCGGTTGGCGGTTGTCTCGAGCTTCGCAATCGCCTTGTCGGGCATCACTGCCCACGGGAACTGGAGCGTGTTGGGGGCCGAACCGACCACATCGATGCCGGCCGCGAGGATTCGAAGGCAGTCGTCGAAGGCCTCGATCGGCCGGGTGTCACCCATGGCGCAATAGACCACGCAGTCGGGTTGGGCTTCGATCACCGCGTCGAGATCGTCGGTGGCGATCACTCCGGTCGGAGCGAGCTCCGACCCGGCCAGCTCGGCGGCATCCCGGCCCACCTTCTCCGCGGCCGACACACACAGGCCCACGAGCTCGAATCGCGCGTCATCGATCAGCTGTCGCAATGCGAGCCGGCCGACGTTCCCGGTTCCGACATGACCCACTCGAATCGTCATCGAACTCTCCTTGCCCTGGTCAGGTGAACAATTGTCCGGACTACTGTCCAACAGTAGAACACGAGGCGTGGGCAGTTGGGTAGAACCTGTTCTCATTTGCCTGTTGACCAGGTAGTCTCTCTCGCCATGGGACGTGTTGAAGACAAAGTTGCCTTGATTAGCGGTGGGTCGCGGGGCATGGGTGCGGCACACGCGCGCATGCTCGTCGACGAAGGTGCGAAGGTGGTGATCGGCGACATCCTCGACGACGAGGGGAAGGCGTTGGCCGACGAACTCGGGGATGCGGTTCGCTATGTGCATCTCGATGTCACTTCCCCCGACGATTGGTCGGCGGCCGTGGCGACGGCGACCGGCGACTTCGGCAAGCTCAACGTCCTGGTGAACAACGCGGGAATCGTGAACGGTGCCGCGTTGCAGAAGTTTCGCCTCGACAAATGGCAGCAGATCCTCGACGTCAACCTGACCGGAACCTTCCTTGGTATGCAGGCGGCGGTGGAACCGATGATCGCGGCCGGAGGTGGTTCGATCATCAACGTGTCGTCTGTCGAGGGTTTGCGCGGCAGTCCGTGGGCGCACGGCTATGTCGCCACCAAGTGGGGTGTGCGCGGACTCGCGAAATCGGCTGCGCTGGAACTGGCCCCACACAACATCAGGGTCAACTCGATCCATCCGGGCATGATCCGCACGCCGATGACGGAGGGGCTGCCCGAGGACATCGTGAAAACCCCGCTGGGGCGGCCTGCCGAGTCCAGCGAGGTGGCGACGTTCGTAGTGTTCCTCGCCAGCGACGAGTCCTCGTATGCAACCGGATCCGAGTTCGTGATGGACGGCGGGCTCACCGCCGACGTCCCGCACAACTGATCTGTCGCCGCCCCGCCTCGGCTCGGTCGCGCCCGGGCCGAGGCGGCTGCTCCCGCAGTTCGGGGCAGTTTATTCAACAAGCGTTGACCTCGCCTGTGGGAGGTCATACGCTCGCTGTATGCGCGCAATGATCCTCAAGGAATTTCGCGAACTGCGGCGCGACCGTCGCACGCTGGCGATGTTGATCGCACTGCCGCTGCTGTTGCTGGTGATCTTCGGCTACGCGGCCAACTTCTATGTGTCGTCGGTGCAGACCGCGGTGGTGGGTCCCTCGGCCGACCAGGTCACCACCGCCTTACCGCCCTACTTCGACGTCACCGAGACCGATACCGCTGACGGCGTGACACAGGCGCAGGACATGTTGCGCGAGAACAAGGTCGACGTGGCCGTGGTCACCGGGGGCCCGGGAGATCAACCCACCGCATATGTCGACGGCTCCAACTTGTTCGCCGCGCAGTCGACGGTGTCGATCCTGAACAAACTCGGCGGGCAGATGAACACCGAGGTGATGTTCAACCCGGATCTCAAGACGTCGTGGGTGATGGTCCCGGCCATCATCGGCCTCATTCTGACCTTCATCGGCACGATCATCACCAGTATCGGGTTGGTACGCGAACGGGAGGCGGGCACGCTCGAACAGTTGGCGGTGATGCCGATCGCGCCGAGTCAGGTGATCCTGGGCAAGATCGTGCCCTACTTCATCCTCGCCGCGATCGACATGATCGTGGTGACCGTGCTGGGCATGGCGCTGTTCGACGTGCCGTTCAACGGCAATGTGTTCGTCTTTGCTCTCGGGGCAGGCATATTCCTGTTCGTCGTGCTCGGTCTCGGGGTGTTGATCTCGACGATCTCGCAGACGACCGGCCAGGCCATCCAAACTGCGTTCTTCTTTCTGATGCCGCAGATACTGTTGTCCGGCATGATCTTTCCGCTCGACGCCATGGCGGCGGGCGTGCGCTGGATCGGTTATCTGCTGCCGTTGACCTACTTCACGATGATCTCGCAGGGGGTGATGCTGCGCGACGCGCCGATCGGGTCGCTCTGGGTTCCCCTGGTGGTGCTGACGGTGATGGCGATCGTCGTGTTCACCGCGGCGACCTTGCGTTTCCGTCGCGATCTGGCCCCCGACGTGTCAAGGTCTGTGCCGCCGAAAAACAAGCCCTCGGCCGATTCGACCGGTGCGGAGGTCGCATGAGCGCGGCAGCCCGGTCGGTGACCGTGACCTTCGGCGCGACCACCGCCCTCGCCGACGTCAGCGTGGAGGTGAAGCCCGGTCAGGTGGTCGCGCTCGTCGGCGGTGACGGAGCCGGCAAAACCACCCTGCTGCGCACCCTGATGGGTGAGACAGCACCGGACAGCGGGATCGTCGAGGCGCCGGCCAAGGAGCAGATCGGATATCTGTCCGCAGGTCCGGGCAGCTGGGCGGCACTGACTGTGCGGCAGAATCTCGACTTCGTCGGCGGCATCTACGGACTCACCGGCAACGCGCTCGCCGAGCGTCGCGAGGACCTCATCGACCGGGCCGGACTCCGGATCGCGGCCGATCGGCAGGCGTCGGCACTGTCCGGAGGGATGCGACGCAAACTCGGTGCCGCCATGGCGATGCAGCACCGCCCCGAATTGCTGGTCCTCGACGAACCGAGTACCGGGGTCGATCCGGTGAGTCGAATCGACCTGTGGCGAATGATTTCCGAGGCTGCTGCCGACGGTGCCGCCGTGCTGATGTCGACGACATACCTCGACGAGGCTGAGCGTGCGAGTGAACTGGTGGTCCTCGACCGGGGGCGGGCCCTGACGACTGGGTCGTACGACGACGTTCGTGCCGGCTTCACGGGCACGATCACCGCGACGACCACGCCGACGCGGCCGGATTGGTCGTGGCGTCGAGGGCGGCAGCGCCGTGAGTACTGGCCGGACGGGCCGCCGGACTCCGACGCCGAAGTCGTCACGCCGGATCTGGAAGACATCGTCATCGCGTTGTCGATGACGCGGCGGCATCAGGAGGCTCCGGTATGACGGGCGACGAGATACTCCGTGCGCAGTCGGCGACCCGTCGGTTCGGCGACTTCACCGCGGTCGACGCGGTGACGATGGCCGTGCGGCCGGGGGAGGTGGTGGGTCTACTCGGCGCCAACGGCGCCGGCAAGACCACCTTGATCCGGCTGCTGCTGGGGTTGTTGGCCCCCACCGAGGGCGCGGTGGAACTCCTCGGTGGTCCACCCGATCGTGCGCACCGCGCGCGGATGGGCTACGTCCCACAGAACCTGGGTCTGTATCGCGATCTCACGGTGGCGGAGAACCTGTCCTTCAGTGCCGGGGCATACGACACGGCGGTCCCCGAGATCCCGGTGGCGTTGCACGACTTCCGCGACACCCTGGTCGGCGACCTGGCGCTGGGAGCGCAACGGCAGGCGGCGTTTGTGGTTGCCTTGGCCCACGAGCCCGAGGTGCTCGTCCTCGACGAACCGACATCCGGCGTGGACGCACTGTCGCGGGCCGAACTGTGGGACACCATTCGTGGACAAGCCGACCGCGGGGTGGGGGTCCTGGTCACCACCCACTACATGGAGGAAGCACAGCAATGTGATCGCCTGCTGCTGATGGCCGGCGGCCGACTCGTCGCCTCGGGAAGCGAGAACGACATCATCGGTGACACACGTGCGGTCGCGGTACACACGGCCGACTGGGCTCACACCTTTGCCGTGCTCAATGCCGCCGACATCCCGGTGATACTGGACGGCACGGCGATTCGAGTACCCGACACCGAACCGGCGACCATCACTTCGGCCTTGTCCGATGCCGGCGTCGACGCCGAGATCACACCGGTCGCGGCCACGATCGAGGAACGGATGCTGGTCCTCGCCCGGTCCCGATGACGTCGGCACGTGGCCCCGGTCGACCGAAACTCGATCCGACCGTGGACAATCGTCAGCGCATTCTCACCACCGCTCGCGAACTTTTTTCCGAGAGCGGTTTCGAACGCACCACGATGAGGGCAATCGGACGGCGTGCCGGAGTGGATCCGGCTCTCATCCATCACTATTTCGGTACCAAGAGCGATCTGCTGGTGGCAGCCCTGCGCCCCGAGGTGAACGTGGCCGCGGTGTTCGACGGTATCGCCGACACCGACTCTTCGGTGGGACGCGAGTTCGTGCACCGCGTCATCGATTTCTGGGAACGTGACCCGCAGCAGCGCGCTCGTGCGGTGGCGTTGTTGCGCGTCGCGGTGACCCACGAGCAGATCGCCGACCGGCTCCGCGAGTTCATTCGGGGCGTGGCGACCGCCGCGCTCGGTGAGTTCGTGGCCACCGACGACAGCGATCGGCGGGTGGCGATGGTGATGTCGCAGATGTTGGGGTTGATCCTTGCCCGCTATGTGATGAAGGTGCCGGGTATCGCCGATGCATCTGCCACCGAACTGAGCCGATGGGTGGGCCCGACCATCGACAACTATCTCAGCGGCGACATCGGTGGCGTCTCGCCCGACCGGTGACGGCTCGGCCGCGTTCACACCGGCGACGACATGAGGGCACAGGGAATGGGGGCACAGGAATGGGAGAGAGTGCCGACGTGACTGCGCCGCGGACGCGATCCATCCTGCTGGTGGTCGGCGTCGTGGGGGCGTTGGTCGCGGTCAACCTGCTCGCCCACTTCGGTCCCGGTGCGGCATCGGCGCTGGCGGTACCGGTCGCCGCCATCCTGCTGGTGCTCGGTGGGCGGCTCGCGGGGCTGGGATGGCGCGAGATGGGGCTGAGTCGAACCGAACTGCGTGCCGGGATCCCCTACGCCGTCGCCGCAGTGGTGGTGGTCTTCGCAATCGTCTCGGTGGCCGTCGCGATCCCGGCCACCCGGCAGTTCTTCTTGTCGGACCGCTTCGACAGCGCTACCGCGGCAGCGTTTGCCGCGCTGGTGACGATCCCGTTGCAGACGGTTCTACCTGAGGAGCTGATGTTCCGCGGGGTGCTGCAGGGCAGCCTCGGCCGAGTGTTCGGTGTGCGGTGGACACTCACACTTGGTGCACTCGCGTTCGGGATGTGGCATGTCACGTCGTCGTTGGGGCTCACCGCGGGCAACGAGGGGCTCAGCGGAATGCTCGGGTCAGGTACGCCGGGACGAATCGCGGGTGTGCTGGGCGCCGTCGCGGCGACCAGCGCCGCCGGCCTGGTGTTCGGATGGCTGCGGCACCGTACGACGAGCCTGTTGGCGCCGGTCGCGCTGCACTGGGCGCTCAACGCCACCGGCGCGGTGGGCGCTGCGGTCGCCTGGCATCTGCCGACGTGACCAGCCCGCGTCGAACACCGATGCACTCACGTCATGTCGTGCCGAAGATGCGGTCTCCGGCGTCACCGATACCCGGCACGATGTATCCGTTGTCGTCGAGCTCCCGGTCGACGGCCGCGGTGAAGATGCGGACGTCGGGGTGCGCGGCCTGCAGGGTCTCGACACCCTGCGGGCACGTCAGCAGGCAGACGAACTTGATCGATCGCGGTGCATACTCCTTGATCCGATCCACGGCCGCGACGGCCGAGTGACCGGTTGCCAACATCGGATCGACTACCACGACATCGCGTTCGGCGAGGTCACCGGGCATCTTGAAGTAGTATTCGACCGCGATGTGGGTCTTCGGATCCCGGTAGAGGCCGATGTGTCCGACACGGGCGCCGGGCACCACGGTCAGCATGCCGTCGACGATGCCCGTACCGGCACGCAGGATCGACGCGAACACCACCTTTTTGCCGTCGATGACGTTGGCTGTCATCGTCTCAAGCGGTGTATCGATGGTGATCGGGTGCATGGGAATGTCGTGCAGCACCTCGTAGGCCATCAACGTGGAGATCTCGGTCAGCAACCGCCGGAAGTCATTGGTGGAGGTGTCTTTACGTCGCAGCAGGGTCAGTTTGTGCTGCACCAGTGGGTGATCGATCAGAACGACGTCGTCCATGTCAGGTCCTTCGGGTCAGAAAACAGTGCCGTCACTGGCGATGTCGAGCGGTGGGAGGCCTGATCGGAGCTCCCCGGCGAGATCGCGGCCCGTGGCCCACGTGCCGCCCTCGAGCACACACGCCAACGGCAGACGGGTGTCGTCCACATCGAGTTCGAGACGCACCAGCGACGCGAGCTCGTCGATCAAGGTGATGGTGAGCGCGCGCCATTCGACGACGAGTTCGTCACCGACCTGTCGACGCCGGTGTGCATCGGCCGGATCTCGCAGACTGATGACCCCGGTGTCGAGCAACAAGCCGCCATTGCGGTACTCGGGCAACGCCGTCAGCTCTGCCACGCCGCCGACGCGGTGGCCCGACCACTCGAAGGGTTCGAGCAGGGAGTACGTCAGCCACTGGCTCAGCTTATGAAACGGCATCCAGCCGTCCGACGATCCCTCGCCCCGCACCGCGTCGTGGCGCCAACAGTCACCGAGCGCAACGCCGTCGAGAACGTTGTCCGACAACCAGATACCGGATGTGGTGGTCAACAGCAGCGACAGGATCGCGTGCGCATCGACATCGGTCCGCGGTGAACTCACCAGCGCGTCGTAGAGGTGCCCCGGACGAGGGTGCTCGCCGAAGACGTCCGGGTGGGCGGTCAGGGCGGTCCCGAGGCGGCGTAACAACTCGACGCGACCGTCGACCCCGACCAGGGGATTGGTCTCATCGGCCTGAAACGCGGCCGCAAGACCTGCGACGGTCAACTCTGACAGCCGCGTCGCGTCGACCCGCAGGGGCCGATCCGGATCGGCCGAGAACACACCACCGACGAACGCATGCCACCCCGCCACCGCGAGGCCTTCCGAACGTGTGACCCGCATCCCCGTGTCTGATTCGAGAAAGGACCAGTCCGGACCCGCGCCGGCGTCGAGCAGAACGCTGACGACGGCGAGATCGATCAGGGCACGGGCCTGCTCGGCCTGATCGTCGTCCAACCGGGCCCGCAGCATCGCCGTTCGGTCGACTCCGCCGGCCTCGAAATGCCGCCACCGGCTGTGGAACGGGATGTCGAGGGCGGGGTAGCGGCGACGCGTGACACGGGCGACCAGTGCTGCCGCGGCCGCGAGCGCGGCGTCGTCGACGGTGAACCACGATGATTCGCCGCGACGCGCCCGTTCGGTCAACTGGGCGGCGCGGTCCCGGATGGCTCGCGTGGACCGCAGAGTGTCCGGCGCGGTCGGTCCCGCACCGGTCCGCCCCGACACGTCGACGCTCATCTGTCCAGTCCTCGTCCCTTGGCCTTGCCGAGTTCGGTCGAATCCGGCACCTGGCCGGGGGTGAAGTAGCCGGCCGCCATCTTGGCGTCGATCTCCACCTGGGCGTCGGCGGGGATGAGTTCATCGGGGATGTTGACGCGTTCGCCGACCTCGATTCCGGAGCCGGTGATCGCGTCGTACTTCATGTTGCTCATCGACACCAAGCGGTGGATCTTGCGGATGCCCAGCCAGTGCAGCACATCGGGCATCAGCTCCTGGAATCGCATGTCCTGCACTCCGGCAACACATTCGGTCCGGGCGAAGTACTGATCGGCGGTGTCCCCACCGGCCTGACGCTTGCGGGCGTTGTACACGAGGAACTTGGTGACCTCGCCGAGTGCGCGGCCTTCCTTGCGCGAGTAGGCGACCAGCCCCACCCCGCCTCGCTGCGCGCCGAGGATGCATTCCTCGATCGCGTGCGTCAGATACGGACGACAGGTACAGATGTCGGAGCCGAACACGTCCGAACCGTTGCACTCGTCGTGTACGCGGGCCGTGAGCTCGACGTCGGGGTCGGCGAGATCGGCTGCGCGACCGAAGATATAGAGCGTCTGCCCACCGATCGGCGGCAGGAAAACCTCCAGGTCGGAGCGGGTCACCAGCTCCGGGTACATGCCCCCGGTCTCCTCGAACAGGACACGCCGGAGATCTGCTTCGGTACAGCCGAATCGACGCGCGACCCCGGGCAGATACCAGACCGGTTCGACGGCGGCCTTGGTGACCAGTGCGGCGCCGGTGTCGAGCAGGTGGCGCCCGTCGGGATGCAGACGGCCCTTGGCGATCGCGTCGGCCACCTCGGGCAGGATGACGTGTGCCTTGGTGATCGCGATGGTGGGACGGATGTCGTGTCCGGCGGCCAGATGTTCGGCGAAGACGTCGGCGGTGAGTGCACCCCACGGGTCGAGGCTGACGATCTGCGCCGGATCCGACCATTGCGGATACGGGCCGACGACGTCGGTGGGTGCGGTGTCGGTCAGGTCGGCCCGATGCTCGCGCGACAACGCCCCGGCGGCGACGGCAAGTGCGCGATAGACGCTGTAGGAACCGCTGTGTGTGCCGATCACATTGCGGTGCGAACGCCGCGACGTCGTGCCAACGAGCGGTCCGCGGTCCGCGGCGGTGGCAGCGCCCCACCGGATCGGAAGCGCGTCAAGCCCGCCGCTGTGCGAGGTCAACCGGATGTGACCGCCCGCGGTGGACGGCCCGACGGCATCCGGACTCAGATCTGCGGTCATCGACGCTCCTGTCCGTCCGCGGCTGAATCGACGGTTGCCGAGTCACTTGCCGTTCCGTTCGGAACCAGATCTCGGCGCCGAGTGGAAAGCGCCAGCATAGCCATTGCCGGGAACAGATGCTGGGCGAGAAAGGTAACGGATTCCCCACGATCGGGGCGTGATCGTCAGCGTCGGCGGTGTACGGAGACGGCGTAGTCCACGTCCGCGTTCACCTCGTCGGAGTCTGCGCCGAACGGATCGCGCTCCCAGGTCGACCAGCGGGCGTGTAACTCGAAACCGTTGTGCGCCGCGAGCCGGTCGTAGTCGTACAGCGACAGTCGGTCGTCGCGCAGGCTGAATCCGGCGACGAGCAGAGCTCCGGGCGCGAGTCGCTCGGCGAGTTGCGCCAGGACGGTGCTCTCGGTCCCCGGATCGACGAAGATCATCACGTTGCCGGCGAGCAGTGCGACGTCGAACTCGCTGTCCACATGGGCGTCGAGATCGACGAGGTCTGCCAGCACCCAGGCGACGTCGGGCCCGTTGCGGCGTGCGGTGGCCAGCATGGTGTCATCGGCGTCCACGCCCACCACGGCGAAGCCACGCCGCCGTAACTCGATCGCCACCCGCCCGGTGCCACAGCCTGCGTCGAGCACGCGTTGGCCGCCGTGTTCGGCCAACAGCGCCTCGACGAGATCGGCCTCGCCGTGGACGTTCTGGCCCGAGGCCGACAAATGCTGCCACCGTTGGTCGTACTCGTCGCCCTTGGGCGCGTTCGTGTCATCCCATCGAGTGGCCACGAGCCCATGGTGGCACAGGCTCAGCGTGTCGCCGGGCAGGCACCCGACGATGCGTGGTTGGTTGGTTGCGGCCAGAGCAGCAGAGGGGAGCAGATGGACGTCTACGAGGCGATCGCGCGGCGGCGTGATGTGCGCAGTGAGTTCAACGGCAGCGTGGTCGGCGAGGCGCAGCTGTGGCGGGTGCTCGAAGCGGCGCACTGCGCGCCGAGCGTGGGCAACACCCAGCCGTGGGACTTCGTGGTGATCCAGGATCGAACAGTCCTGTCACTGTTCGCCGAACACGTATCGGGGTGTCGGGCGGACTTCGCGCGCTCGTTGCCGGCCGAGCGGGCGGCCACCTTCGGGCCGATCGTCGTCGAGGGCATCGAACAGGCTGGGACTGGGGTGGTGGTGACCTATCAGTCGAATCGGGGTGGCGCGCACGTGCTCGGGCGGCACACCATCGACGAGACCGGGCGTCTGTCGGTGGGGTTGGCGATCCAGAACCTGTGGCTGGCGGCGACGGCGGAGGGCCTCGGGGTCGGCTGGGTCTCGTTCTATCGCCCGGAGTTCCTGCGCGGCCTGATCGGCGTGCCGCCGATCGTGGACGTGGTGGCCTGGCTCTGTCTGGGTCCGGTCACGCAGTTGCAGACCGTTCCCGACCTCGAACGGTTCGGTTGGCGTACCCGGCGCCCACTCGCCGACGCGGTGCATCGGGAGGCCTACCGGGGTGACCCGGCGCCGTCGTGAGCTGGGAGCCGAGCAAAGGTCGGCTCCCAGCGACGGGTGAAACGCTGCTGCCCGCCGGCATCGCCGGAGGGCAGCAGCGTCGAATCAAAAGGGCGCGACTCAGGCGTCGAACCGGTCCAGGTTCATCACCTTGTCCCACGCGGCGACGAAGTCCTTGACGAATTTCTCCGACGCGTCGTCCTCGGCGTACACCTCGGCGATGGCCCGCAATTGCGAGTTCGCGCCGAAGACGAGGTCGGCACGGGTGCCGGTCCACTTGGTGGCGCCGCTGTCACGGTCCTTGCCCACGTAGGTTCCGTCGTCGGCAGGCGATGCCGACCAGTCGGTGCTCATGTCGAGCACGTTGACGAAGAAGTCGTTCGTCAGACGGCCCGGTGTCTCGGTGAGCACGCCGAGCGACGAACCCTTGTAGTTGGCGCCGAGCACGCGCAGACCGCCGACCAACACGGTCATCTCGGGAGCCGAGAGGGTCAGCAGGTTCGCGCGGTCCAGCAGCCGGTACTCGGCGGGGAGCTCGCTGGCCTTGCCCTCGTAGTTGCGGAATCCGTCGGCCTTGGGCTCCAGGTAGGCGAACGACTCCTCGTCGGTCATCTCCTGGGTCGCATCGGTGCGGCCCGGAGTGAAGGGGACGGTGATGTCCACGCCGGCGTCCTTCGCGGCCTTTTCCACGGCTGCCACGCCACCGAGCACCACCAGGTCGGCGAACGACACCTTGGCACCGGCCTCGGCGTTGAAGCTCTCCTGGACCCGCTCGAGAGTGCTGATCACCTGCGCGAGCTCCTCGGGTTCGTTGGCCTCCCAGCCGGCCTGCGGCTGCAGACGGATGCGTCCGCCGTTGGCGCCTCCCCGGAAGTCGCTGCCGCGGAACGACGATGCCGCCTTCCACGCCGTCGAGACGAGCTGTGCGATGCTCAGACCCGAGTCGAGCAACTGGGACTTGAGGGAGTCGACGTCGGCGTCCGAAAGCGTCGGACCCTCATGTGCGGGGACATTGTCCTGCCACAGGTAGGTCTCGGCCGGCACCAGCGGTCCGCGGTAGCGGATAGCCGGACCCATGTCACGATGCAGCAGCTTGAACCACGCCTTGGCGAATTCGTCGGCGAGTTCCTCGGGATGCTCGAGCCACCGCCGAGTGATCTTCTCGAAGCCCGGATCCATCCGCATGGACAGGTCGGTGGTCAGCATCGATGGATGGGTCTTGCCGTCGCCGAACGCATTCGGGACGGTCCCGTCGCCGGCTGCATCCTTCGGCTTCCACTGGTTGGCGCCGGCCGGACTCTTGGTGAGTTCCCACTCGTAGCCGTACAGGATCTCCAGGAAGCTGTTGTCCCACTGGGTCGGGGTGTTGGTCCAGGTGACCTCGAGTCCACTGGTGATGGCGTCGGCGCCGACACCGGTCCCCTGTGGATTCACCCAGCCCAGACCCATCTGCTCGATGGGCGCGGCCTCGGGTTCGGGGCCCACGAGTTCGGCGTCGCCGTTGCCGTGGGTCTTGCCGAAGGTGTGTCCACCGACGATGAGCGCAGCGGTCTCCACGTCGTTCATGGCCATCCGGCCGAACGTCTCGCGGATGTCGACCGCAGCCGCCAGCGGATCCGGATTACCGTTGGGGCCTTCCGGATTCACGTAGATGAGGCCCATCTGCACGGCGGCGAGGGGGTTCTCCAGATCCCGCTGACCGCTGTAGCGGCTGTCGCCGAGCCACTCGGCCTCCGGGCCCCAGTAGACCTCTTCGGGCTCCCACTCGTCCGGACGGCCGAAGGCGAACCCTGCGGTCTTGAACCCCATGGATTCCAGCGCGACATTGCCCGCGAGGACCAGCAGGTCGGCCCACGAGACGGCCTTGCCGTACTTCTTCTTCACCGGCCACAGCAGACGACGTGCCTTGTCGAGGCTGGCGTTGTCGGGCCAGCTGTTCAGCGGTGCGAACCGCTGCATGCCCGATCCGGCACCGCCGCGACCATCCTCGACGCGGTAGGTGCCCGCGGCGTGCCACGACATCCGGATGAACAGCGGGCCGTAGTGACCGAAGTCGGCGGGCCACCACGACTGCGAGGTCGTCATCACGTCGGCGAGGTCGGCCTTGAGTGCTTCGACGTCGAGGGTCTGCAGCGCGGCGTCGTAGTCGTAGCCCGCGTCGAGGGGGTTGACCACGTCCGGGTTGTGCGCGAGCAGCTTCAGGTTGAGCTGGTTCGGCCACCAGTCCCGGTTGCCGCCACCCTCGACCGGCGGCTTGATGCGCATCGGGCAGCCCTTGTCGGCGGCCTCGGTGTTGGCTTCGGCGATCGGTGGGTGTTCGGTGGCGTGGGCGGGGTTTTCCTCAGTCACGACAAACCTTTCAGGAGAGAGTGATTCGGGCTGTGATCACGGCTGTGACCCCGAAGCAGGAGCGGCTGCGCATTCGGCGCAGAGTCCCCAGTAGATGACCTCGGCCTCGTCGAGAATGAAGCCGTGGTGTTCCGACGGCGTGAGGCAGGGTGCCTCCCCGACGGCGCAATCGACGTCGCCGATGATCCCGCAGGATCGGCAGATGACGTGATGATGGTTGTCGCCGACCCGTGACTCGTAGCGAGCGACGTGGCCGGACGGTTGGATTCGCCGCACCAGGCCTGCGGTCGTCAACGCGCGAAGAACGTCGTAGACCGCCTGACGCGAGACGTCTGGCAATCCTCTGCGGACTGCACCGACGATCGTGTCGGTGTCGGCGTGGGGATGTGCGCACACCGCATCGAGAACGGCGAGACGCGGGCGGGTCACCCGCAAATCGACCTCACGCAAACGTCTTACGTGATCTTTCTGTGATGGCACGCGAACCATCATGCCCGTTTTCTGGAATGAGTCAAGTTTTCGGCGGAGATGTCTCGAATTGAGACGTCAGCCCAGGGCGTCTCCGGATTCGATCCGGAAGCCCACCTTCAGCGTCACCTGCGTGTGCGCGATGGCCCCATCCACGACGTGTCCGCGCGTGCTCACGACCTCGAACCATTCGACATTCCGGGTGGTCTGGGTGACCCGGGCGATCGCGTTGGCGATGGCTGCGTCCGTGCCGTCCGACGAGGACCCGACTACCTCGATGACTCGATATGTGTGATCGCTCATGGGCCGATACTCCCACGCCGACGCCTTGTGCGACCGCGAATTTCGCAGACCCGCGTGCGACCGTCTATCCGTGTCGAGGTGGTGCGCTTCAGCGCCCGACGAATACACCGTCGGATTCCTCGACGACGCCCTCGCCGATCAGTCGTTCGAGGTGCAGCTCGGCGGTGCGGCGCTCGACGGCATCGACGAAGGGCAGATCGACATGCGGGCGGTAGACGAGGCGGTGGCGCACGATGTCCTCGAGAGATCTCGGTTGGTCGAGGAACGCCAGCAACCGCTCGTCGCGGCGGTTGATGACCTGCGCATAGGCATCGAGGCGACGGCGGAACTCCGCGGCGCCGTCGATGACCCCCTTCTGGTGGAAGGTGCCGTACCACCGGGCATCGATGGATCGCACCACCGCTATCGACCGGAGGTAGTCCTCGACGCTGCTGCCGACATCGCCGTACATCGGGCCGAACGACGTCAGGTCGATGTCGGCCACATAGAGAAATCCCGTCGGCTCCACCAGCACGCCACAGTGACCGGAGGTATGCCCAGGCAGGTGAATCACCGTTGCGCTCACGCCACCGAGGTCGAACCGATGCCCGTCGTCGAGGCCGGCTGCCTCCGGGAACCCGGTCGGCAGCTGGAACTCGTCGCCGATCTGCGCGCCAACGGCTGCTCTTTCACGCGCGGTCAGGCCGTACCCGTCGAGCAGCACGTCCAGGGACCGGACCGCATCGACATCGGCGCGGTGGCAGTTAATCGGCGCGGTGAAGTGTCGCAGCCCGGCCAGGTGGTCTTCGTGGGCGTGACTGATCATCACCGCGTCCGCGCCGACCGGATCGTGATCGATCTCCAGCGATGGATCGATCATCAGCGTGGACTCCGCGCCCTCGACGACCACCGAGTTGCCGTAGGGATAGGCGCCGCCGTGCCCGGAGGTCAACACGGTGACCTCGTCGTACCGGGTTGCGCCGAAGGCCGGGTCATTCGCCATCTCCGCTTGGTACCGCCGGTCCGGCCGCGTTGTCAATGGGCGCCCGACCGCGGGCGAATATGAGCCGGGTGAGCGGGACTCACGGGCCGACTGTGGTCAGGTCTGCCACGAGGTCGAATGCCGGATCGTCGGGTCCGATGTCGTAGGTGCACTGGTCGGGTCGTGGGTCGGGCACGAACGCCCAGAACAATGCGGTCGCAGTGCCGGCGGCGCGTTGCCCGGTGACCTTGGTCCGGAAATCCGCCGCGCGCTGCGCGGCGCTGGCGCACGATCCCGCTGACTGGCCGATCTCGTTGACCGCCACCGGTTTACCGAGCACCGCCCCCTGACGTATACGCTCGGCCAATCCGTTCCACTGGTCGCCGGGTAGCGGCACACCGTCTGAGCCGTAATCGTGGTAGTCCAGAACACCGAGGTGGCGGGAACCGCCCACATACTCGTATTGCGGCCCGGCCGTCCCGCACTGTCCACCGCCGGCGAGCCCGGCCCAGATCAATCCGGACCTGTGGACGCGGTGCAGCACCGCACCGGCGTTGTCAAAGAAGGAACGCAACACCAGAGCCGCATCCGGCGGGCAGATGCGACTCTGCCACCCACAGGATGTGTCACCGCAGATACTGGTCTCCGGTTCGCCGACCATCTCCCAGCCGGCCAGTGCCGGACTGTTCTTCCATCGGCGCACCGCCGTGCGCATCCACTGCTCGAAGGTCAGCCCGCCCGCGCCGATCTCGGTGCGCCAACCCGTCGCGTACCAGCCGTGGTCCTTGAAGCGGCCGCTCTCGCAGGCACCCTCACCGGCGGCGAGCACCGGAATCACCATCTGGTCGTGGCGAGCCGCCGCGGCGAATACGGCGTCCATCGGGGCGAAGTCCAGCGCGCCGGTGTACTTGTTCACGGCGAGTTGCGCGAACAGGTCGAAGCGCGTCAGCGAATGGGGTGCAAGCGCGGCGAAGTAGGAATCCAGATCGACCATCGCCCCGCAACCGGTGTTGATCGACCAGTCGGTGGCGAGCTGGTAGGCGTCGAGACCCGATGGCCACCACGGGCGGCCATCGAGACGTAGGCCGTCTGCCGTCGCCGTGACCCGGTTCGCCGGGGAACCGATGACCGGCGCGGGCAGAACCACGCCCGCGATCAGCAGCGCCAACATGCCCACCAGACAGGACCGTCGGATGATTCGCATCACTGGCATGTGTCCGCCTCCTCGACGTCATCGTTGCTCCGGCTAACTATCGCCGAAAGTGAGGCCGGGCGTCGGAGAACGGCAAGGGCGGCGCGAAGAGCGGAAGGAGGCCGACGCCAGATCAGGTGGCGCGGGCGCGTAATCGTGCCGCGTACATCGAGATCCCGGTGGAGATGACCAGAACGAAGATCGTGGCCAGGCAGACCGCGGTGACCGCAGGCGTTTCTCCGCCCGCGGTGACCATGATGCCGATCAGTGCCCAGATCACCGTCAACGGCAAGCCGATCAACACGCCACCGAGGAAGAGGGTGATGATCGTCGCGACAACCGCTGCCACCAAGAGCACGGCGATCTGCCACCCCGCAGCATCGGCATCAGCGCCCGCATCAGCCGCATCCGACGCCCAATTCTGGAACATGGCGGAGATGGCCCAGCCCGCGTAGATACCGACCAGGACCCGGGTGAGAGCGGAACGCCACGACGGGGCGTCGGGATCCCGCGGACCCGCGACCACCCGTGCGGCGTCGATGAGGGCCACGGCCATGATCGTCAGCACGATCGAGGTGACCCACTTCCACTCGGCGGCGGAAAACAGGATCCAGACCGCGGCACCGAAGAATGCGACACTGACGTCGGCGGTGACCCGTGCGGGCTCCTCGGTGCCCGTCGACCTCGTCAGCACAACCATCCCGGCGAACGCCAGCGACAGCAGGTAGATGACGCTCCAGATCGAGAAGGTGTATCCGGCCGGGGTGATCAGCAGGTCAACCGTTGATTCGTTCGGCGATGCACCGACACCTGCAAACGGGAGCAGCGGCGCCAGGATCGCAGCGATCGCGCCAACGACCGCGGCCGTGGCCAGAGACGCGCTGACTCGTGTTTGGACACCCATGGTGCCCAGGGTAGGCAATGGCCCGGAGCGCGCGTCGCGGCGCCGGACGCGGCTGCCCCGTTTTCCGGCGGCCGCCGGTGCGGTACTCATGTGGTGTGAGTATGGAACCCGAAGCGATGAGGTGGACCCCCGACGCCATACTGGCGCAGTCCGCCGCTTGGCGATCGTCGTGGCATCCGAGTGGGTCCACGTACTTCACGGTGGACGGCTACGAATTCTATGAACAGGACGGCGAGGCCACGCTCCTCAACTACCGCGGACCACACCGGGACGCAGACGAGATCGTCGACGCCGCCACCGAGATCGCGACCACACGCGGCGCGCATGCTGTTCTGGTCACCGTCGGCCCCGGCCCGCTGGAGCGCATGAGTACCGAACTGCTCGACGCGCGCGACGCGCGGACGGTGGCCGTGGTCGATGTGGTCGCGATGGTCCTCGATGAACCTGCCGGCGGGGTCGAGGCGCCCGACGATGTGCGGTGTATCAAGGCGACCGATCTGCACACGCGGACCGTTTTCGGAGAAGTATCGTTGCGCGCGTGGGGATTTGCACCACCCATACTGACCGACCCGGAGTCCGGCCACGATGACGACCGGGCGCCGGGACTGTTCGTCGCGTCCTGCGCGGGAACCCCTGCCGGAGCGGGCGGGTACTCGTTGTCTGGTGAGGTGGCCCGGCTCTGGGGTGCTGCGGTCCTTTCCGACTTCCGCCGGCGAGGGGTGTACCGTGCGCTGATCGCCGAGCGTATCCGCGATGCTCGCGCCCGGGGTGCCACGTTGGCGCTCGTGCACGCCGAGCAGACGTCCGCACCGATTCTGCAGCGGTGGGGCTTTGTGAAATTCGGTGAGCGTTCGCGCGTCCGGATACCCACGGGGGCGAGGGTCGACCGATGACCATCGACGAGGTGACCGACGAACTGTACGGGCTGGCGCCCGGCGAGTTCGTCCGGCGGCGCACCGAACTCGCCCGCGAGGCGAGAGCGTCCGGCGATCGTGAGCTGGCGCGCCAGATCACGGCATTGCGGCGGCCCACCCAGGTCGCCTGGGCGATCAACCAGTGGGTGCGCACCGATCCCGACGGGGTGGCGGCGTTGCTCGACCTGGCCGCCGAACTACTTGCCGCACAACGCCGATCGTCGGCACATCGCCTGCGGGCGTTGGCCGACCGACGACAAGATCTGATCGCCGAATGTGTTGGGGCGATCCGGCGCGGTGCGCTGCAGCAGCAGGTCATGCTGTCCGACAATGCAATCAGGGAGGTGGGGCAGTCGCTGCGCGCGGCTGTCGCCGACGACGAGGTCGCCGAGATGCTGCGCCGTGGACATTTGGTGACCGCAACCGAATACAGCGGCTTCGGTCCGGCCGGGGTGTTCGTGGTGCCCGATACCGTGGAGGAACCGGACGTCGAGGAGCCGGCCGTCGACGAGCCCGGTGGTGACCCGCCCTCGCCGAGCGCTGCCGATACCGGCCGGCGCCTGCACCGAGCGCGCCGGGCGGTCGCGGAGGCAGAGGACGCCGAACGATCGGCCGCGTCAGCCCTCGCCGAGCGCGACGACGAGGTGGCCAGGGCACGTGCCCACGCCGATGAACTCTCCGAGAACCTCGACCGGCTGCGGGCCGAGCTGGAACGGCGCGACGCCGAGCTGCGGTTCGCTGTGCGCCAAGTCGACACAGCCGAGGAGCAACGTCGCATGGCATCCGACGTCCTCGACGGTGCGCGAGATCACCTCACCGAGGCGCGCGATGAACTGGCCCGCATCGAAGCCGACCGATAGCTGCGGACCGGTGCCCGATCGACGATCAGCTCTGTGCGCCGAGGATCTGGATCACGAACACCAAAGTGTCGCCCTGTTCGATACCCGCTTGCGGGTTGCCTGCCGGATAGCCGTCCGCCGATGTCATCGCGACCGCGACGGTGGCGCCGACGTTCTGCCCGGCGATTGCTTTCTGGAAGCCGGGCACCACTCCGTCCAGCGGGAACTCGGCAGGTTCGCCACGCTCGTAGCTGCTGTCGAACACCGATCCGTCACGTCCGTTGACCCCCAGGTAGCAAACCGTGACCGTTGCGGTGTCCGCCACGATCGCGCCGTCGGCCGGCTGCAAAGTCTGCACCGTGGTCTCGTCGACCGAGAACGGCGTGGTGACCTCGACGCCGGGTGCGGTGTTCTCCGTCGGTGCGGTCACGGCGATCGAGCCGGTCGCTCCGTCGAACTGCCAAGCCGGTGACGCCGATGCCTGCGGCGCACCCGAGGGGCAGTTCGTCGCCGCGACGGTGCTCGCCGCCGCCTGCGCCGACGACTCCGATGTGGAGTCGTCGGTGGAATTGCAGGCGCTCAGCGCCAAGGTCAGCAGCAGGGTGGAGGCCAGCGCCGCTCGGCGCACCGTGAACATGTCCGCAACGCTACCGATCGAGTCGGAAATAGCGGACACCGGCTGTCCGAGTCGCGGGGCAGGATGGGTGGCATCGCGCCGGCCGTCGCAAATCATGGCGTGGGCGGCCGGTGAACCGGCAATCATGGAAGAGAGACAGACATGTCCCGGGAAATCCAGGTGACGATCGACTGTGCCGACCCGGCCGCGCTGGCCGACTTCTGGAGCGCGGCACTGGGATATCGGCTTCAGACTCCGCCACCGGGCTTCGAGTCCTGGGACGCCGCCCTCGACGCCCTCGGCATCCCGGTTGATCGTCGCAACGATGCATCGGGGATCGTCGACCCCGACGGGCGCGGACCACGCGTGTTCTTCCAGCGCGTTCCGGAATCCAAACCCGGCAAGAACCGCCTGCACCTCGATCTGCGCGCCGCGCTGGGTCTGGCCGGGGAGGAGCGCATGGCCGCGCTGGAAGCCGAGTGCAGCCGGCTACAGACGTTGGGAGCCACGCGTCTCGCACGCCACGAGCCGGCGCCGCCGATGCAAGGCGGCCACATCGTGATGGCCGATCCCGAAGGCAACGAGTTCTGTCTCGACTGAACTCGCCGCTCGCGGGTCGAGCCGCGTCAGCGCACCGGCAGGGAGGCGTTGCGGCGCAGGACGAAAAAATACGGCCGATCCGCACCCTTCATGTCCATCGCGCCCAGCACCGAGTCGTTCGACAGTTGCCGGAATACGTCGTTGATCGGCAGCTGGTCGTACAGCATGGTGGCGCTGTCGACACCGCGGTAGCGGGTGGTCCGCAGCCGCGCCTTTCCCGATCGCGCCCGCCACAACAGCCGGGTGGCGGCGATCGGCTTGGCAACGGGCAGCGACGTGATCGACGGCACCCGTGCGGCCAGTGGCACCCCGCTGAACGCGCGGGCCGGATTCATCGGCCAGAGCGCTCGGCCGTCGGGGGTGGGAAACAGCAGCGGATGCACCGTTTCGGCGTCCACGAACTGTTTGCCCCACCACCCGCTGGCCGCCAACAAACCGTCCATCGGATGCTCTGTCGGCAGTTCGGCGCCATGCCAGGTGCCGATCATGAAGTCCGTCTCGGCTGCGGGCAACCCGTCGAAGAGATCGAGTGCTGCGGCGGTGGTGGACGGAATGTCGTCCATCAACTCGGTCAGTTGCATGTCACGATGGTACGGAGCAAGACACAGATTGACCATCATGTTTCATCGATTCGTGGTCAACCCGACCTCACCGGCAGACGGCGCCTTCCGACGCTGAGGTGACCAGCTTCGAATATTTCGCCAGCACACCACGGGTGTACCGCGGCGGCAACGGAGCGAAGTCCTCGGCTCGCCGCGTGAGTTCAGCGGGGTCGACGAGCAGATCCAGAGTGCCCTGACCCACATCGAGGCGGATGCGGTCGCCGTCGCGTACCAGCGCGATCGGCCCTCCGTCGACGGCCTCAGGGGCCACGTGACCCACACACAGACCGGTGGTGCCGCCGGAGAATCGACCGTCGGTCATCAACAGCACGTCTTTGCCCAGGCCTGCACCCTTGATCGCGCCGGTGATGGCGAGCATCTCCCGCATGCCTGGCCCACCTTTTGGGCCCTCGTAGCGAATCACCACGACATCGCCTGCGGTGATGGTGCCGTCTTCGAGCGCATCCATCGCCGCTCGTTCGCGATCGAAGACCCTGGCCACCCCCTCGAAGACGTCGGAGTCGAAACCCGCCGACTTCACCACGGCACCCTGCGGGGCGAGAGAACCCTTCAAGATGGTGATACCACCGGTCGGGTGGATCGGCTCGCTGGTCGCGCGCAACACCAAGCCGTCGGGATCGGGGGGTGCGATCCCGGCGAGGTTCTCCGCGACGGTCTTGCCGGTCACCGTCAGACAGTCGCCGTGCAAGAGGTCGGCATCGAGCAGCGCCTTCATGACGACGGGCACACCGCCGATCCGATCTACGTCGGTCATCACGTGCTTGCCGAACGGCTTGACGTCGGCGAGGTGCGGCACCTTGGCGCCGATCCGGGCGAAGTCGTCGAGCGACAGCGGCACCTCCGCCTCGTTGGCGATGGCCAGCAGGTGCAGTACCGCATTGGTTGAGCCGCCGAATGCCATCACCACGGCGATGGCATTCTCGAACGCCTCGCGGGTCATGATGTCACGCGCGGTGATCCCACGACGCAGCATCTGCACCACGGCTTCGCCGCTCTCGCGTGCGTAGCGATCGCGTCGGCGGTCCGGGGCCGGCGGCGCGGCGCTGCCCGGTAGCGACATCCCCAATGCCTCAGCGGCACTGGCCATCGTGTTCGCCGTGTACATCCCGCCGCATGCGCCTTCGCCGGGACAGATCGCGCGCTCGATCGTGTCGACGTCCTCGCGGCTCATGAGCCCGCGCGAGCACGCCCCGACAGCCTCGAACGCGTCGATGATCGTCACCTGCCGTTCGGCCCCGTCCGAGAGCGTGGCGTAGCCGGGCAAGGTGGAGCCGGCGTAGAGGAACACGTTCGCGAGGTCGAGCCGAGCCGCTGCCATCAACATGCCGGGTAGTGACTTGTCACATCCCGCAAGCAATACCGAACCATCGAGACGTTCGGCGTTCATCACCGTCTCGACGCTGTCGGCGATCACCTCGCGCGACACCAGGGAGAAGTGCATACCCTCGTGACCCATCGAGATACCATCGGACACCGAGATGGTGCCGAACTCGAGCGGATATCCGTCCGCGGCATGAACTCCCTCCTTGACAGCCTTCGCGAGGCGGTCGAGCGAGAGATTGCACGGCGTGATCTCGTTCCACGACGAGCCCACCCCGATCTGCGGTTTGACCCAGTCGTCATCACCCATTCCCACCGCGCGCAGCATGCCGCGGGCGGCGGTCTTCTCGAGCCCGTCGGTGACGTCGCGACTGCGGGGCTTGATGTCGATGTCGGTGTCGGGCTGAGTTGGATTGGTCATGAGGGCAACACTAGTGGTGTGTCTCGGTGACAGGTGGCCGGTATCGGTCGGACGCATCGTCGGGCGATGGCACCTGCCGCGGCGGGTCACTCGACGAACGCACGCATCGCTGCCTGCGCGATCGCTGATCCGCCGCCGTGCTCGGCGAAGAGTGCCCGCTGCCGGGATGCGCCGTTTCCGAACTCATCCAGACGCGACAGGTATGCGTCGATGTGGTCGCGCTCGCCGATCCGCCCCAGGCTTGAACCGATGTCGGCGACGAGGTCGGCGACCATGCCGCGAGCGGAGACCGACTGTTGGGTCACAACATCGATGCCGTCGCCGTCGATGCCATCGTGAGCCGCCTTCCACAGCGCTGCGGTCAACACCGTGGCATCGACCTCGTCGGCCGTACGACCGACGGCGAGGTCGGCGGTCGCGGTCATCACCAGGGCCCGCACGATGGTGGCGAGGGCGGCCGCGTCAGCGGCGGCTTGTTGGACATCGCCGATCCGGATCTCGATGGTGGGCAGATGATCTGATGGGCGGATGTCCCAATAGACCATATGGTCGTCGAGGATTGCGCCCGAGGATACGAACATGTCGACGAGTTGCTCGAAGTGCCGCCGAGAACGCAGATGCGGAGGCGGCCCCGATGCCGGCCACCGGCTCCACAACACCGAACGCCAGCTGGCATGTCCGGTGTCGGAATCTCGGTAGATTGCCGAGTTCGCCGATAGCGCCAGCAGCACCGGAAGTCGACGTCGCAGGTGGTTGCTCACACCGACGGCGACGTCCCGGTCGGCCACGCCGACATGCACATGGCAACCCGAGATGCCCTGTTCGTGGGCGAGCATGCCGAAATATCCGCCGATGCGTCGGTACCGATCGGTGTCGGTGATCGGAAAGGCATCCGGCACCGTCGGCGGCACGCCGGTCGCGATGACTCCGACGCCGACCTCGGCCGCGGCGGCAGCAACCACCGACCGCAGTCGCCGCAGTTCCTCGATCACTTGGTGACTCGTCGAGCATGCCGGAGTTGCGATCTCGACCTGACAGGTCGTCAGCTCCAGGTCCAGGTGCACTCCTCGCCGCGCGGCGGCCTCGGCGACCTCGTGATTGCGTCCCACCGGATGTCCGGTGACCAGGTCGACCAGGATGAACTCCTCCTCCACGCCGACCGTCGGAGGGGCCGTGGGGTCGGTAGCGTCGGTGGTCGACGCGTCGGCGGGACCCATCAGTTCACCGTAGGGTCGAGGTGAACGCGCCGGTTCGGCACGCGATTGGGCACATTCATGAGCAAGGGGAGGTATTCGTGGCAGCAGTCGACGTCGGTATCCGATCGGAGATGACCCCGGAGGAGGCCTGGAAGTTGGCCTCCGACCTGCACCGCTTCTCGGAGTGGATGACGATCTTCGGGGGCTGGAAGGGCGATGTCCCTGAAGAGATCGGTGAAGGAACCGAGGTCGCATCGTTGATCAAGGTCAAAGGCTTTCGCAATGTCATCCACTGGCGTGTGATCCGCTATGAGGAGCCGACGGCCATCGCGATGACCGGCAAAGGCCGCGGCGGTGTCCGGATCGACCTCACGATGCGCGTGGACGAGGTCGACGGGGGATCCCGGTTCGGCCTCAATGCGACATTGCGAGGTGGGCTGCTGAATGGTCCGGTGGGCCGATTCGTCGCTCACCTCATGGAGTCCGACGTCCGGGATTCCATCGAGAACCTGGCCCGGTTGGGTGGGGCGCCCGAAGGGCGTTGACCGCAGTCGTCTGGTGTTCAACTGTCGTGCCCGCCGACGCCGGTGCGGAGCTCGTCGGCGCGACCGGCTACGGAGTCCGGCGCCAGCGGCGCTGTGTGGGTTCCGGCGCCCGACTGTAGGCCGGCGAAGAACTCGTCGAGTGCTTCCGTCGGTGGGCGCGGAGCCCAGGACAGCTCGGCACGAGCACGCGCGCTGTCGAGCAGCGGCAGATGCATGACCGTGTCGAACAACCCGGGTGTCGCCGGGACGAGACGCGCGCGCCACGCAGCGCCCAGGCCGGCCTTGACCAGTCGGGAGGACACCGGAATTGTGCGCGCATCGCAGTAGTCGGCGAGAAATGCGGAGTCCACGGCAGGCTCCGAGCCGAGGTTGAATGCGCCGTGTACCGGTCTTGTGGCCGCAGCGGCGTACGCGGCGCCGACGTCGTCGGTGTGCACCACCTGCACACTCAATCCGTCGATCTGCGGCACCCAAGGTAGTTTCGTCGGAACCGCCAATCGACCGGGCACGAATGGTCCGCCGAACAGTCGGCGCTGTGAGGTCGCGGAGTTGCGTTTGAAGATGAACGCCGGCCGCATTCGCACCACCCGCGTATCTGGGTGGGATGCCTCGAAACCGTCCAGCCAGCGCTCCACATATGCCTTCTCCCGCGGGTAGGCCGCCGCCCCCCAACCATCGGTGGGCCAGCTCTCGTCGACAGCCCGGTGGGGGTCGGCCTGCGAATAAGCGGCTACCGAAGATGCGTACACGATTGTCGGCACCCCCTCGGCTGCCGCCGCCTCGAAGACGCGAATCGCGCCGATGACGTTGTTGCGCCACGTCACCTCGGGATGGCGGGTCGGCTGGAACAGCCATGCCAGATGGATGATCACGTCGGCGCCGCGCAACAGCGGGCGCAGATCGTCGGTGCCGATGTCTGCGGTCGATAGGGAGAACTTGGGCGCCGTCCAGGTGGCGGGCCGGCGCGCGATGCCGCGAATGGATGCAACTTCGGCACGCTGACCCAATGCGGCGACCACACTCGTGCCGACGTTGCCGGTGGCGCCCACCACCACGACGCGTATACCCGCTGCTTCGTTGCTCGCCATGCACACGAGATACCCGAACCCGGGCGGGCAGAAACGAACCGACCGTCGACCCAGCGTCGGTCTGCGGTCAGTAGTCCTCGCTGGATTCGGGAGAGCGTTGCGGCTGCACCCGGCGTAGGTGTATCCGCCGCGACAACCGAATCGCGGGCCGGATCAGCAACTGCACGCTGCCGAGCAGGAACAGCCACGTCCCGACCGTGCTGGTGGACTCGTCGAAGAACAACACACTGCCGGCGACGAACCAGATGGCGATCAGGATGTCGTTGGCGATGCTGGCCACTTCCCAGCGCTGGCGGATGACCAGTTCGTCGTGGCCAAGAGGGACGGTGATCTTGCTACTCATGGTCAGTTGTCACTCCCGGCGTGCGCTGGGACGCGGGCGCGCGCGAAGTAGCGGCGCAGCGCCACCGCCGAGATGACCACGCTCGCGCCCGCAGTACCCACGAAGGCCGGATCCGTCAGACGTGCACGTCCCGCATACAACAGACCCGTCGCGGCAGCCGCATTGATCGATGCCCACACCAGGTTGAGTCCCGGAGAGGAATCGCCCACTCCCGGCGGGTCGGCGAATGGCGTCGGAAACGGTTTGCCGGTGATCCCATGGGCGAGGTGCGGGACCACATTCGCGGCAAGCGCTCCCGCCGCTGCGGCGGTGAGTAGTGCACGAAGGTCGGGCATGGAGCTCCTCACGGTCGGACTGTCCTCTCGTGCCGACCCTAGCTAGTGTCCCGCGCCCCGGGTGCGTCGATTAGTCGATCACTCATCACGGGGACGGCGGTCGGGGTCGCGCTCGCCGTCGCCACTGATGAGGTGATCGAGGATGTCGGTGGTCGTCTCGGCGGCCATGGAGAAGGGTTCGAGCACGATGTCGGCGCCGGCGGCGCGCAATCGCTCGGCGTCGTGCGGATGATGTGCGGTCATCACCACGTGCCCCGTATAGCCGTGATGGTGCAACGCGTGCAGTAGCGCATGGTTGGCGTCCATCGTGGGGATGGTGCTGATGATGAAGCGGGCCCGAGAGAGCGGAAGTGTCTCCAGGAAGTGCAGATCCGAGGCGCTGCCGTACACCGACGTGACGCCGGGCCGTGTGTTGGAGGCCAGGCGGTGGGGATCGAAATCGACCGCGAGCACTCGATGACCGGCGGCACTGAACTCATCGGCGATGTGACGCCCGAATCGACCGAGCCCGTACAAGATCGCATCGACGTCGAGTTCTGTGTCGTCGGGTGGCAGGTGCCGCCCAGAGGGTCGGTCCAGGATGCCGAGCCACCGTTCGAGATATCGGTAGAGCTGATGGGAGAACAGGATCAGATACGTCGATCCGCCGATGGTGACCAGTGCGACAACGGTGATCACGCTCGACGTGGTGTCGGTGATGTGGCCCAGACCGAGGCCGAGTGCGGCCAGGATCAGTGAGAACTCCGAGATCTGCCCCAGAGGTAGGCCGGTCATGAAGCCCACCTCGGGTGGATAGCGTTGAAATGCCATCAGGATCATGATGATCAGTGGCTTGACGATCAACACGAACAGCGACAGCACCACGATCTCGGCGATGCGTCCGGATGCATCGGCGAAATTCAGGCCCGCCCCGAGATCGAGGAAGAAGAACAGCAGCATGAAATCGCGCAGACTCACCAACCGGGCGCCGAGCGCATCGCGGTAGGGCGTCGCGGCCAGCGACACTCCCGCCAGGAAGGCGCCGACCTCGGAACTGAAGCCCAGCGCTTCGGTTCCCGCAGCCAGCGCGATCGCGTAGGCGACGCCGAACAGAACGAGCAACTCCTGGGACCTGGCCACCTGATGAAGCAGCCACGGCAACACGAACCGCATCAACAACGCGATCCCGATGAGCAGCCCGATGCCCTTGGCCAGCACCAGCGCCACGCTCACCATCATGGAGTCGTCGGTTTCGTGGCCGAAGGCGTTGATCGCGATCATCACCACAACGACCACGAGATCCTGCACGATCAGCAGACCGACCGCGATCCGGCCGTGCAGTTGCTCGATCTCCCGATTGTCAGAGAGGAGTTTGACGATGATGATTGTCGACGAAAACGTCAGGGCCATGGCGACATAGAACGAGGCGACAGCACTCATCCCGAACGCGATCCCCAGCAGGTACCCCAGTGCTCCGGTGATGAGCACCTGCCCGACGCCGGTGATCAGGGCCACCGGACCGGTTGTCCGGATGAGATTCATGTCCAGCCGCAGCCCGACGAGGAACAGCAAGATCGCGATACCGAGCCGTGCCAACAGGTCGATCGTCTCGTTGGTGGTGACCCAACCGGTACCGGTTGGGCCGACCAGGATGCCGACACCGATGAACGCCACGATCATCGGTTGACGCATCTTGGTCGCGAGCAGGCCGGCCACCGCCGCGATGGCCAGGATGCCCGCGATCAGCACGAAGTCGTGCGGTTCCACCACGCTGCAACTCTTCCGTCGAACCTCTGGTTCTCAACCTAACGCGGCAACCGCGCGTGGCACCCCAAATGCGGCACGACGTACTGCGGCGAACGTGTCGGGGGACCGGAATGGCCCGACCCGGACGATGGTTGCCCCTGGCATGAGCGAACATGACTTCGACCCACGCGATCTGATCGCCGAGACCCGTATCGGCATTCTGGCGACCATCAAACGCAGTGGTCTGCCGCAGCTGTCACCGGTGACGTGTGTCTACGACCGAGACGACGACACCATCTATGTCTCGATGACCGAGGGGCGCGCCAAGACCGCGAACCTGCGCCGGGATCCGCGCGCTGCGGTCGAGTTCACCGGACCGGACGGATATACCTGGGCCACGGCGGAGGGTGAGGCGACGTTGATCGGACCAGCCGACACCTCCGACGCCGCCGAGGTGGACGCTCTCGTCGAGTACTACCGCCTCGGCGCCGGCGAGCATCCGGACTGGGACGAGTACCGAGCGGTGATGGTCGCCGACCGACGGGTCCTGATGGTGCTGAAGGTGTCCCACGTCTATGGAGCCAAGTTGCGTTGAGCGACAACCTGCGCAGACGCGGACCTCGGCGGACGGACAACCGTGACGAATCCCCATGATGTCGCCGATCTGCAGTTAGAGTGACACCCGACAGCACGCGACCTTCCTTCCCCAGGAGATCCGATGCAGTGGTTCGTGGACAGTCCGTTGCTCACCCTGTTCTTCTGCGTTGGTGTCGGGGCGCTGATCGGTCGGATCCCGTTCGGACCGGTGTCCTTCGGGCCGGCCGGTGCACTGTTTGTGGCGTTGGCGCTGTCGGCCCTCGACGAAGATGTCGCATTGCCGCCGATCGTCACGAATCTGTCGTTGTGCGTCTTCTGCTACATGGTCGGAATCGCCGCCGGTCCGTCTTTCGTCCGGGCGTTGCGCACAGGCTGGAAGCCGGTGCTGGTGTCGGTCGTGGCGATCATCGCGATGGCGGGCACCGCACTCGGTCTGGGCAAAGCCCTCGGGTTCGACATCGGAACGATCGCCGGCGCCTTCGCAGGTGCCGGTACGGCGACGGCCGCGCTCGGTGCGGTGCAGCAACAACTCGCCGACGGCGGTGACATCCCGCCCGAACCAGCCATAGGGTACGCGGTGGCCTATCCGATCACCGTCCTGCTGACGATCCTTGCGTGTGCCTATCTGATCGGCGTGGGTCGACGTCGGCCCACCGCCGAAGACCGGGAGAAGGTCGCGCCGATCGTGATCCGCACCCTGGAAATCGTAGGGGAGCCGGACCTGACCGTGCATGGGTTCGGTGATCGCTACGACGCGGTGGTGTCGCGCCTGACGCGCGATGGCAGCACCGTCATCGCGCATGACGCCGAGCAACTCAGGTCCGGGGACCTGCTCACGGTGACCGCCCGCGAGGACGTCGTCAACGGGCTCGTGGCCGAGCTCGGGCGCGAGAGCGCTGACGAATTCTGGCGCGATCGGTCCGACATCGATTTCCGTCGGATGATCATGTCCAACCGCACCCACGCGGGGCGTCAGCTGCACGAGTTGCGTCTCGAAGAACGCTTCGACGCCGTTGTCAGCCGGGTGCGCCGCGGCGACGTCGATCTGATCGCGACTCCGGATCTGGTGTTGCAGACCGGGGATCGGCTGCGGGTGACCGCACCGCGCGATCGCCTGGCCGACGTCGCGGCTGATCTCGGGGATTCCGAACGGACCGCCGGTGACATCAACCCGATCGGCCTCGGGCTCGGCCTGACGATCGGTCTGTTGCTGGCGTTCGTGGAGATTCCGATGCCCGGCGGCGGAACCCTGGTGCTGGGTACTGCGACCGCACCGCTGATCGCCGGCGTGGTGCTGGGCGCGTTGGGCCGGACCGGCCCGATCGTGTGGACCCTCCCGGGCAACGTGTCCAACACGCTCAACCAGTTCACCCTGATGGTGTTCCTCGTGGCGGTCGGCACTGGTGCCGGATCCGGGCTGGTGGACGCCCTCGCCGACGACGGACTTCAGTTGGTGTTGCTCGGCGTCGCCATTTCGGCGGCGCATGCGCTGATCTGCGTATTGGCCTTGCGTTCGGTCCTGCAGTACGGGACCGCGCGAGCCCTCGGCGGTCTGACCGGTTCGCAGCTCAATCCGGCGCCCTACGCGTACGCGATGGGTAAGGTGCCCGATCAGCGGGTGGCGCTGGGCTATGCGGTGTTGTTCCCGGTCAGCATGATCATCAAGGTGTTCATCGCCCAAATCATGGTCGTGTATTTCTGAGCGTGGCCCGCTGGGGCGTCAGCCGGTGACCGGCTGGGTGGTCGGCGAGTGCGTCGTCGTCGTGGTCAGCGCGATGTCGGAGACGGTGGCCAGTTCGCCGTCGTCGCCGGGTTGCTCGAAGACCGCCCGTGCCGAGCGACCGGACAGCTCGAGGGTTGCGATGGTGTTGCCGAAGATCGGGCCATTCACTTTCGTCCAGCTCATGGGCAACTGAGGTGCGCCGCGGTGTCGTGCCCACCGACGCGTCACGCGGGCAACCCACGACGACCAGCCGGCGATGAACATCGGTTTGACGTAGGCGGGCACTTTGTTGTGCACCGGTGAGCACACGAGCTGGTAGACGTCGGAATGTGTTGCGGCGTCGAATGCGACGCGAGCGGCATAGCTGTGGTGGACATCGCCGGACAATACGGTGATGGTTGCCGGGGCCTGCGACGGGCGGGTGGCGAGGTCTCCGATCAGCGTGGTCAGTCTGCGGAACGAGTGCCCGAACGCCTGCCAGTGTTCGAGGTCGGCGCCTTGCCGGATCTTCTCGGCGATGCGGCCGCGCACGCCTGGCTGTTGTGCGGCGATCTCGTTGACCGCCTCCGCGTCGCCGAGGACCGGCGGTAGCAACCATGGCAGTGACGAGCCGATCATCACGTGATCGACGTCTTCGGGGTGCTCGTTCATTTGTTCGTCGAGCCAGTCGAACTCGTTGTCGCTGAGCATTTTCCGAGTCCCGTCGGCGAAGACCCGACCGTTGCGGGAATCCACCATGATGAGTCGACCGCGGCCGAGGTCCCACCGGAAGCTGAACCGCAGACCTTTACGCCCGTCGATCTCGGTGTCGGCGCGGTCGGCGAGAGCGACCAGCAGATCCCAGCAGTCACCGTCGGTGCCCAGTACGGCCTGATAGTCGGGGTCCGTGGTGAGCGCTGCCGGGGTCAGATTGCCGATGTGCTGAAATACCCAGTACGAGACGAGGCCTGCCCGGATCCGCTCCCGCCACCACGGCTCTCGGTTGATTTGCTGCCGCCACGTTGCCGAGGTGTTCCAGTCGTCGCGGATGTCGTGGTCGTCGAAGATCATTGCGGTCGGCACCGTGGACAGGATCCAGCGGATCTCGGGATCGCCCCACGTGTGGCGGTACAGACCGGCGTATTCGTCGAAGCTGATGACCTCGTCGTCCGGGCGGTCCGTGGAGCCCTTGCTGCCCGTGGCCCGTCGACCGGCGAGATGACGTCGTGTGTGCGGGGTGAGTTCGTCGGCATACACCTGGTCACCGAGCAGCAGCAACGCGTCGGGCCAATCGGCCGGGGATTGTTCGGCGAGCCGTGTCGCATACGAATCGAGCGCGTCGATACCGAGTTCGGCGTCGAGATCCGGGTCGTCGGTCCGTGGGAATCGGCAGGATCCGAACACCACACGATTGTGGTCGGCGGACTGGGGACCGCGCGTGCGGATGATGCTCGGCGGAAAACCGGAGTCGGGTTCCGGCCAGTGCACGGCGCCGTCGACAGCGACCTCGTACTGCGTCGCCGAGTCCGGGGTTAGGCCGTCGACAACGACGAGAGCGAAGTGGCAGCCGTGCACCTCGAACGTCCGCGCCCGGCAGCCGAGTACTTCCACGTCCGCGGCGTGTTCGGTCTGAACCCACACGGTCGCTGTGGTGTCGCCGACGTGACGGAGGACCGGTCCGAGTACAAGTGCCATCGAACAAGCCTAGGTGGACTTTCTGTGAACGTCTGGTGAGTGCCGCTCACGCGAGGATCACACGTCGTCGTCCAGGAATCGCCGGATCACGGTGAGGCAAGACTCGGTCAGCGCCTGGTCAACCGGCCCGGTGTCGACGCTGCCGAGGTAGTCGCCGTGTCCGGCGGGCACGATCAGCGCTCGGCCGCCGGGTGTCGCACGAGCCATGCGAAGGGTGTGCTGGGGGAGGACCACATCCTCATCGCCGCTGACATATAGCACCGGTCCCTGTAGTGCGGCGAGTTCGGCGTCATCCCAGTCCCGGAAACCGCGCATGAGGGTGACGTCGAGATCGAACATTCGATGCAGATCTGCGGGATCCGGGTTGATGACTCGATAGGCATCGACCAGTGCGCTGGGCATGGAGTCGATGGCCGGGTCGTCGAAGCCGTCCCAGAAGCCGTCGACAAACCCGTCGCGGCGGTAGAAGCCGGAAGCCACCACCGTGCGGTTGACCAGGTCGGCGTGCCGCTGAGCGAACCGCAAGACCGTTGGGCCGCCATTGCTGAAACCCATGATGTCGACGCGGGAGAGGTCGAGCGAGTTGACCACCGCGGCGATGTCGTCCGCGGAGTTCTCGAAGGTGTAGTCGCGTGACGCATGTCGGGTGTGGCCGTGGCCCTGGAGTTCGACGCCGACCACGGCGCGATCGGCGGACAGCAGCGGGACAGCGGCGCCCCAGTGGGATTCGATGGTGCCGGCTCCGCCGTGGACAAGGACCAACGGTGAGCGTGGCCCGGGCGTTCCGTAGGTCTCGTGGTAAAGGTCGATGATCATCGGATCCTCCGTCTCCTCGATCGTGGCATAGCTCATCGGTTGGACCCGATCGGTACGCATAACTCATCGGTGCCCGATCAAGGGGCGACAATGGGGTGCATGATCCTCTCGGCCGAGCGCGATCCACGGTTGGTGACGATCCGCCGGGGCGGATCACTCACCGACGAAGACCATCACCTGCTGGCACTGTGGGCCGCCGACTGTGCCGAGCACGTGCTGCACTTCTTCGAGGCCGTACAGCCCCAGGACCCGCGACCGCGATCGGCCATCGCCGCGAT
The DNA here is from genome assembly GCF_036233855.1 of Gordonia sp. Z-3. Taxonomy (NCBI): domain Bacteria; kingdom Bacillati; phylum Actinomycetota; class Actinomycetes; order Mycobacteriales; family Gordoniaceae; genus Gordonia; species Gordonia sp. Z-3. The sequence goes on along the minus strand of NZ_JAZARS010000009.1, from coordinate 103,613 downwards.
ACGGGCGTGGACACGCGAAGAGATCCGGATGTCGGACGCGCGTGCTGCCGGAGGCCACGCGATGGCCGCAGCCAGGCCCCTGATCGGACCCCAGCGCCACGCCGCATTCGCCGCGGGACAGGCGGGCGTGGTGGCCCACGTCGCCGCGCACGACCTGGGTGCGGCCGCCTACGCGATCAAAGCCGTACAAGCCGCGGCACCTCGCGGTCAGCACGAGCGGGCAGGGCGGGCGGAATGCGCGTGGCAACGAGACCGGCTTCCCGCAAGGATTCGCGACCTCGTCCTCGACGACCAGCGGCTTCGCAACGAGATCTGCTGGTCGGTCTTCGACTGATGTCCCGCCACCCGGACGACGGAAGTCTCACCTTGCCCGCAGGACTCCCATCATCCCCAGGTCTTCGTGATCGAGGATGTGGCAGTGGTACACGGTGGTGCCCGGGAACCGGTCGAAGGCGATCCGGACTGTGATCGATTGGCGGGCCGGGATGTCGATGACGTCACGCACCTCGACGCCAGAGACGTAGGAGCCGCCCGCACGCACCATCTGCATCGGCCAGACATGCAGGTGGAAAGGATGATTCATGGGCGACTGGTTCACGATCGTCCATTCTTCGACGGTGCCGATCGGGATCGACTGGTCGATGCGGTTGGGATCGAACGAGCGGTCGTCCATGAGGAACCGCATACCCATGCCCTCGCCGCCCATCCCACCGCCCATGCTCAGCGTCAACGTGCGTCGTGCATCCGGCACACGGTCGCGCAGGTCGGGAAGGGGAGTGGACGCCGCAGGGGCGACAACGCGGGCCGGCGCTTGGGCATCCGGAACCACCGAGAGCACAGTAGCTTCGGGTGAGATCGTCGACTGACCGCCCATCATTCCCATCCCCGTGTGCCCACGATCGTAGGTGGCGGCGATCAGGTCGCCCGTCGACGTCGGGACCGTCACGACCAGGTCAACGCGATTGCCGGGGACCAGGAGCAGTCGGTCGATGGCCGCGGGCTCACCCAGGCGAACCGAGTCCCTACCCCTCAGTTGGGCGTCGAGGTTGCCGAGTTGCAGATCCAGGTAGCGGCTGGAGCAGGCGTTGATCACCAGTAGCCGTTCGTTGCTTCCGGCCGGCGCGTGGATCGCGGGTGTGATCTGGCCGTTGGTCATCAGGGTGTCGCCGGTGCGACCCGCGATGCGTTCCGTGGGGGAGACGTCGGCGACGCGGCCGTCGGTGAAGGTGGCATCGGAGATGACCGCGACCAGCGGGGCAGTGGTGGACCAGTCCTCCTCGTCGACGATGATCGCGCCGTAGAGTCCGCCGAAGAGCTGTTCGGCAACCATGCCGTGGTGGTGAGGGTGATACCAGCAGACGCCCGCCGGATGATCTGCGGGCAGGTCGATCTCGTAGTCGAATGCGCCGCCGGGGTCGATGCGCAGGAATGGGTTGTCGCTGTTGCCTGTGGCCGAGACGTCCAGCCCGTGGGTGTGCAGATTAGTGGGTTGGTCGAGCCCGTTGTGCAGATGGATGCGTAGACGGTCGCCGGGGTGTAGGTGCAACGTCGGGCCCGGCGCCGATCCGTTGTAGGTGAGCATCCGAATAGTGGAGTCGCCGATGGTCACGTCCGTTTCGGCGACGTCGAGGTCCACCTCCAACACCCCGTTCTCGGAAGTGAGGACCCGCGGCTGTGGCCATCCGGTGTCGGGACCGGCTGATGGCGGCTCCGACGTCGACCGTGTTCCCACGACGAGCCCGGTTGCTCCGGCCGCGATGGCGCCGATACCCAGTACACCCAACGTCAATGCCCGACGGCGGCTGATCGGTTCGGTCATCGACCCTGGATGGCGCGCGGATCCGGGCCGAATCCCATTCCGCCGGCACTTCCCATCATGCTCGGTGTCCTTTCGTCGCGAGGTGTCCAGAAGGCTTCGCCATCGCAGGCCACATACCCAAGGGGGTATACCCCAATGGTACGCGTCGGGTCGGTGGTGGCGGCGTGTCAGCGATCGGCCGTTTGCGGGCCGAACTCGTGGGCGACCTCAGTGACGGTGGTGCACGGGAAACCGGCACGGCGTGAATGCTCCCGGACGGTGTCCTCGTCGGTGGCCTGGTGCACGCAGTAGACCTTGTCTCCGGCTGCGAAGCTGGTGATCCAGTGATAGGGCACGCCGAGGGAAGCGGCTGTCGCGTTGGACGTGCGGGCGATCTCTGTGAGCGCGTCGCCGTCGAGATCGGCGGCGCCCGGGAACTCGCGTTCGATGACGAATGTCTTCATGATGATTCTCCTTGTTCGGGGCGGTCGTGGTGGTTGATGCTCGACCACTGTCGCTGGCCGCCGGCGACCGCGGCATCGGGAGAATTCCCCCATCTTCGCTGGTCTTGTGCCATTCCCGGATGCGCGCATATCGTTTTCCTGTGGCTCTGATCGAGCGCGACGACGAGTTGGCATCCCTGATTGCGCGTGCGCACGACGCCGGCACCGGGCATGGCGGTGTCGTGATGGTGACCGGCGAGGCGGGTGCCGGAAAGACGACGTTCGTCGAGGAGTTCGTGCGGCGACTCAACGGTGGCAGCCGCGTGCTGTGGGGTGCGTGCGACCCCCTCGACACGCCGCGGCCGCTGGGCCCACTGTTCGATGTCGCCAATGCGTTCTCCCCCGAAACCCGAACCATCCTGCACGGCGCGGAACACGCCTATCAGATCTTCGATGCCGTCACCGCCGACCTTGCGTCGACGCCCACCGTGTTGGTGGTCGACGACCTCCATTGGGCGGACCAGGGCACCAGCGATTTCCTCCGACACATCCTGCGGCGTATCGGCCGCAGTACGACACTCGTGGTGGTGACCGCGCGCAACGACGAGGCGCCGCGTCACGACGATCCGGTGCGGTTGCTCTTGGGTGACGTGGCGCGTTCGTCGTCAGCGACATCGATTGCGGTGCAACCGCTGTCGGTGGACGGCGTGACGCAGATGGTGGGTGACCGCGGTCTGGACCCGGAGATACTGCACCGGCTCAGCGGCGGCAATGCCTTCTTCGTCACCCAGTTGCTCGACTACGACGGCGATGAACTACCGGCGACCGTACGCGACGCCGTTCTGGCACGCACGGTGGGTCTGGACGCCGACAGCTGGGACGCACTGAACCTGCTGTCATGCTCGTCTGGGGCCGTGCCCGGACCGGTGATGGCCGCACTCGGTACCACCGGTGCGACCCTGCGCCGGTTGAGTGCGGCGCATCTGGTGCGGGCGACCGCCCGCGGTGTCACGTTCTGGCACGACCTGTGCCGGCTGGCTGTCGCCGACGTGATACCGGCCGGAGCCGAACCACAACTGCACAGTCGGCTCGTCGCCGCCTACGACGACATCGGCAGTCTCGATCACGCGACGATCGCTCACCACGCACTGGGTGCGGGGGATCGGGTGCGGCTCAAGGAGGCCGCCACGGCTGCCGGACGCGTGGCCGCCCGATCCGGAGCGCACCGCCAAAGTGCCGACTTTTTCCGGACCGCGCTGTCGGCCCAGGGCGGCGGCGCTGTCGACGATGCCGCACTGCTGGAGCAACTCGCCGCGGAGCTCTATCTCATCGATCGGCTGGACGAGGCGATCGACGCCTGCGGGCAAGCGCTGGAGTTGCGCCGCGCCGCCCGTGATGTCGCTGGCACGAGTGCTGACCACAACGCTTTGGCGATCTACGAGTGGTACAACGCGAACAGAAGCGGCGCGGACCGCCACGTGATCCGATCCATCGACGTTCACGATGAGACAGGACTCGAGGCCGCATCGCTGGGCCACGGGTATGCGATGCGGGCGTTCCTTGCGATGCAGTCGGCTTCTGTCGATGAGGCACGCGTGCATCTCGCGCGAGCGCGACGGGTGTCCGGAATCGTCGACGATCCGGGTCTACGGGCTCGCATCGCGATCATCGACGGGCTGTGTGATGTCGTCGCCGGGGAGTCGGCGGGCCGCGCTCGGGTTCTGGACGTGCTGGCGCATGCCCCGGAACATCTGGACGAGATCCATTCCAGCGGCTACAGCAACCTCGCGTACTTCGACGTGGAGCATCGACGCCTGGACACGGCATCGGATCTGTTGGCCACCAGTATCGACCTGACCATCGAGAGCGATCTTCCGGTGTGCCACGTATGGCAACTGGCTTCGCGCGGGCGCCTCGAGTTCCTCAGCGGTCGATGGCATGAGGCCATGCGTGACAGTGCCGCAGTGCTTGACGGGCCGTCGGCTCCACTGGCACGCCCCTGGCCGCTGTTGATCCGTGGGCTCGTCGCTCTGCGATCACGCGGCGATGCCGGCAACGACCTCGAGCAGGCGTGGGAACTGAGTGTGCGCTACGGCGAGCCGTGGCGGGTGCTGCCCGCGGCCGCGGCACTGGTGGAGCAGATGTGGCTGACCGGTGTAGCCGACGGAAGGATCACCGACCTCACGCGGCTGGTGGGCGAGCCCGGTGACGGTTTGCACTGGGCGCGCGGTGATCTCGCGGTGTGGCTCGCGCGTGCCGGCGTCGAGGTGCCGGCGGGCGACCTCGCGCCGCCGTGCAGGTCATACATCTCCGGCGATATCCATCGGTCAGCGGAGATGCTCATCGAGGGAGGTCTGGCGTTCGATGCTGCGATCGCATTCACCGAGACCGGCGATCTCACGTGCGTGAGCAAGAGCCTGTTGATGCTCGACCGGCTCGAGGCGCATGCTACGGCCGACAAGATCCGGCGTGATCTTCGTCAGAGCGGCATGACCGCGGTGCCGTCCCGACGCAGAGCGACCACGGTGTCGAACGCGGCGGGCCTGACCAATCGTCAGGCGGAGGTGCTGGCGTTGTTGGGGGAGGGACTCACGAATGCCGAGATGGCTGCGCGGCTCTACCTTTCGGAGAAGACGGTCGATCACCACGTGTCGGCGATCCTCACTCGTCTCGATGTCGCGAACCGGCGCGAGGCGGCTCGTCGCGGCCGGGAACTGGGCATCGTGGACTGATTGATCCCAAGTGCCGGAGCGGGGCGACGGCGTGTAGGTGGGGTGGAGGAGGTACCCATGTGCCGAGGGGTCGGGGTCCGCGGAAAAGGTGGGGAGTACTTCCCGATTCGCCAACGATTCGTTGCGCCGATGCTGATGACTGCGTCTCCGAAGTGGAGCGCACGACGAATCAGCATGTAGGAGAACACTCATGAAGAACGCACAGAGATCTGCCCGTCTGGGTTCGATAGTGGCAGCGGTGGCCGTCGCGGCCGGTGTCGTCACCGCCGGAGCGGCAGGGACGGCCGACGCCGCGCCCCGCCCGTCGGGTACGCGGCTGTCTGTATACGCCCCCGACTCGTCGAACATCCGGGTCACCATCGAGGGGGTCTTCCCGATGAGCCGGATCGACGCCGACACCATCATCAAGTACATGAACGATCAGCGCGTCGGAGGAGTCACTTACACCCTGCGCGCCGATGACCCGGGTGCTGACGACGACGTGGTGTTCGAGCGCCTCGTCACCGGCACGGGCACAATGCCGGGCGGCCATCTGCTTGCCACCGACGACGGACTGAAATACCTGAAGATCATGCTGGTTCCGCGTGAGTACATGGACGAGGACAACAATCCGTTCGACGGCACCGACGAGATCTACGCGCAGGTGCATCTGCACTATGCGACGGGAGGCGATCGGTACGGAACGAGTCCTGTGGTTTCACGGAATTTCTGACTGCTGGTGAGCGCGTCAGTGCTCCCCTGATGCGGTCTGGGTCGCGTATGCGTCCACATCCTGGAGTGCCGAGCCGTCGCCGAGTTTGCCGGCGGGGATGACGCTGATGCTGCCATCGGTTTCGAGGACGACGGCGGCGACCGAGTCCACATCGCCGATGCCTGCCGCGCGTATGGATTGGTGGATTTCGGCGATCGCGACACGTTGCGAGGAGAGCGTGTTCGCGAGGATGGTGCCGTCGTGGACCAACAACGTCGGCCGTGCGGTCACCGCCGACCGTATGGTGGGACGCCGGGTTGTTACCCAAGCGACCACAGGTTGGCATACCCGCTGGGATCGTCTGACAACCCTGATGCGGCGAGGCCATCGCCGTGACCACTCACGTGTGCCGTAATACCGATAGGGTCGAACAGAATGTCCGCCGAGCGTGCTGGATCGGTCGTGCTGGACCGACAAGGTGTCGAAGGCTTGAGAGGAATGCATGAGGCAGATCGTTACCCGTCGAACAACTTTCGTCACCGGACTATTCGCGGTCGGGCTGATCGCGGCCGCTTGCGGTGGTGACGGATCGACAGACGACGTCACATCGCAGGCGCCATCTGTCGCGGCATCGGCCTCGGCATCGGTGGCAGGGTCGTCGGCGATTGTGGCCGGCGAACAGACCGCAACAGAAGCCGTTGTGGAGACGACGACCGAGGCCGCTGCCACCGAAGTGACGATTATGGGGGAGCGCGACGTCGAGGTGACACTGAGCGGCCCGCTGGCCGTCAAGTACGGGTCGGCGACCGACGCTCAGAAAGATGCCCTCGGCAAGCCGCTGACCGGCGACCACAATGCCGGAACCCGCGAGAGTGGTGTCGTGTTCCAGCAGTTCCAGGGCGGCGTGATCATCGCCAAGAACGACGATCCGGGGACACCGGCGTACGTAGTAACTTCCGGCGGTATCCGCGACGCCTGGAACACCGAGCGCGCTCCGGACGGCACGCCTTCTCTCACGGGCAAGAACGGCTCACCCGGACCGCTGGGAGTTCCTACAAGCGACCTGATCACCGACGGTGACTTGGAGGTGGTGACATTTGAGTACGGCAAGGTCACCGAGAACACCACGACCGGCGTGGTCACCGTGACCGTCAACGGCAAGGTCGTGCTATCGGGCCTGAACTAGTAGATGACGTTTCTGAGGGTTGCACGATGACGCGATGCGGTATGCAGTATTTTACTGGCAATCCTGCATATTCGATTGCTGCATATTGCAGTCAACGCACAACCTGGCCAGCCCGAAGCGTTACATGTAACATAAGGCCATGGCAGTGAGGGACAGGGTTGGTGAGTATCGACGCCGGATGCGTGAGCGCGGTTTGCGACCATTGCAGGTTTGGGTCCCTGACGTGCGCACGCCCGAATTTGCCGCGCAAGCCCACACGCAGTCGCTGTTAGCGGCACAGGCAGATGCCGATGGGGACGAGCAGGATTTCGTCGAGGCTGTCGCCGCGCCGTGGGACGACGAGACGTGATTCGCGGCGAGATCTGGACCGTTGCGGGTGGCGTGTATGCGTCCAAGCCGCGGCCTGCCGTCATCGTCCAGGACGACCTCTTTGATTCAACTCTGTCAGTGGTGGTTGCGCCGATGACGAGCCAGCTCATCGATGCACCGTTGTTGCGGATTCGCGTCAGGGGCGACCGCGATGCGATCTCGGGTCTCGAACGAGACAGCGACGTGATGGTCGACAAGCTGACCGCAGTACGACGGTCGAACGTGCTGACGCGTGTTGGTCGGCTGACGTCCGAACAGTTAGTGGAGGTCGAACGCTCACTAATGGCGTTCCTGGGACTCGCGCGATGATGCGATGCGAGGTGGCAGCTCAATGTCGGGAGGGAGGGTGTTCGCGACCACCGAATCCCGGTGCGCTGCAACTCAATATGCCGAGTTTTACTGGTAACCCTGCATATTCGATCCCTGCATATTCCGGTACGGACGCGACAAAGTTGTAAAGTCTTGCCACGCAACTCGTTCGGTGTTCAGTGACGCTCCGAGTTTCAGGACTGAGCTCGGGCCACCGACGTGGACGTCGAACTCTTCGCCTCGATGGCCGTTCCAACCCACCGATGCAGGAATGCGCGTAGCTCGTTTGGGGGACGAGGAGGGGCGCCCGGGTCGACGAGGAGTGATTGGACGAACCGGAGCATGACTTCGACGAGCTCATTCATGTCGGCGTCCGTCCATCCATGTCCGGCCCAGTCGATCGGAAGGTGGTCGACGATCACGCGTCCTATGGCGATGGACCGCGTAGCGGTGACCTCGGCGGTGAGTTCTGTGTTGTCCGGTTGAACGAACAGCAGGGCGAATCGGCGATTATCTTGAAGGCGCTCGAAGGTTAGGGCGACTGCCTCGACTATCGCGTGGGAAGGTTCGGTGAGACCTTCAAGTGACCGCGCCAAGTCGTCGAGGAACTCGTTGGTGGCGTGTTGAGCTGTCGCGACGAGCAGCGCTTGGCTGTTGGGAAAGTACCGGTAGACGGTCTGGCGAGCGATACCCAGCTTCTGTGCGACCTGACGGATGTTCACATCGGTTGCACCCGACTCCATCAGCTCTCCGGCGGCGGCGATGATGCGTTTCGCAGCCTCGTCGTCGTCGGCCGGGGGAATCAGGCCGGCCCATCCATGTGTACGCACCTGCCCATTGTGTCGTGCTCGTCGATCCTAGTGGCGTATTGGATCGGGGGATCGACGCGAACGACTAGACATAGAACGTGTTTCATGTATGGTCATCGGCAAGGGCACTGGTGACGAGAGGACCTGGCATGACGACGTTCGAGAACCCCACCCCGAGCACGGGACCGACCGCCAGCCCGTTCGGAGCTGAGCTCACTCGACGAGCATTGGACCTGGCAGTTGCCAACACCACGGACATGGCCGAGTCGACACTGCGGGTGCCCCTGTCGTATTACCGCGATGACAAGATCGCCGAGTACGAACGGAACCAACTGTTGAGGGAGACGCCGCTTCCTCTGCTGGCATCGGCTCAGATCCCGAAGAATCATGACTATGTCGTGCGCACGGTGCTCGACGATTCGTTGCTGATCACCCGTGACCGTGACGGGCAGGCTCACGTCTTCTTGAACTACTGCCGCCACCGTGGCGCGATGCCGGCTTGCGGGGCAGGGAACAGCCGACGATTCACATGCCCGTACCACGCATGGGTTTACGACAACAAGGGACAGCTGCGGGGGATTCCGGGCAAGGCAGGGTTCGACAACGTCAATCGGGACGAATACGGTCTGGTCGAGCTACCCAGCGAGGAGCGTCACGGATTCATCTGGGGTGTCCTCAACGCCGATGCGCCGATGGATCTGGACACGCACCTGGGTGAGTGCGGTGCCGAACTCGCACGGTGGAATTACCAGGACTACCAGTACCATGACGAGCGATCCCTGAACTCCGCCGTCAGCTGGAAGGGTGCGCTCGAAGCCTTCGCTGAGGGTTACCACTTTCCATTCGTCCACGGCAACAGCGTCATCGGACAGAACACCATCGCGAACACCCACGTCTACGACGAGTTCGGCCCGCACCACCGTATCGGCTTCCCGTTCAACTGGGTTCGGGACCTCGAGGGTATGCAACAAGACGAGTCGTGGAATGACCCGACTGCGCAGATGGGCATCATCTATTGGGTTTATCCCAACCTCATCCTGGCCAACAGTCCTGTAGGAGTCGAGGTCATCGACATTCTGCCGGGTGATTCAGCCACGAGTTGCGTTGTGCGGCACAGTTGGATGGCGAAGTACCCTGCGGAGAGTCCTGAGCAGGTGGAGATGTATGCTGGCATATTCGCACAGGTTCATGCCGCTGTTCGGGACGAAGACTTCGCGATGCTCCCTCAGTGCGGTGAAGGAGTGCGCCGCGGGCAGCATGACCACATGGCCATCGGGCGCAATGAAATCGGCGTGCAGCACATGATCCGGGTGATGGCGGAGAAGATCGGGATCTCTCTCACATGACCGCTGATGTCGCGTCGGCATCGGGGGAGGGATGAGCGCAGTCGACTGGGGTCGCCTGGAAGGTGATCTCACCGAGGAGATCGTCTCTACGGTTCGGGAAGTCACGACGCGGTCTGCGGGGTCGGCGGTGTACGGCGCTGCGCTGACCGATGTTCATGCGCGGGACATGCTGTTCCTGTGGCCAGCCATCCGGGTGGCCACTGGCGTACCGGATTGTGCTGTGGCTGATCGGGGATGGGACGTCGATAGTTGGCCGGTGCAGGTCGACTGGTCAGGCAGGGGTGACAAGTGGGCTGAGACGCTGACAGCTTCCGTTGGTCTTGGTGACTACCTCTGGGATTCGGTCACCGCCCGGTTCCGCGAAAGTCTGGTGAGCGCATCCCGCCGCGCGACTCGAGCGCTGATCAGATCTGGTGCCGTCAACGAAGCGTTCGCGGTCGTAGTCCACGATCCGGACGATCCCGTTGCTGCGATGAAGAACTCACTCAACGTCGAGCAGCTTGCAACGCTGTTCCCGGAGCTGTACCAGCTCGCGGAGATCGAGGACCAACTCTCTCGACTCTCGGAGCCTGAACAAGTCGAGCAACTGGTCGGGATACTCGTACACGCCGATTCCCGCGTACAACATCACCTGGCGCACCGTCTGTTGGTTGCCGCCGGACCGACGGCTGTTTCACGCGTTGTCGCCGCGCTGGGCCTGCTTCCTTCGGAGGCGGCCGCGTCAGGTGGTATCGATCGCGTTCTTGACGTCCTGCTCGCGATCGGCGAGGTTGACGATCAGGCCGCCGAGCGAATCGTTGCGTTTGCAGAGGTTCCGACGACAACGGCAGAGGTTCGAGCGCGTACCGTGTCCGTGCTGAGTGCCGGCGGCCAGACCTGTAGAGCAATGAATCTCCTCGCGGATCTGCCGGACAATCTAGCTGGCAGGGCGGTGAGTGCTCCGTACGTCGATGGCGAGCGAAGATGTCGGCTCGACTACGCACCGATTCGTGAAGTTCTCGCTATGCGCCCGGAGCTGGACGAAGTGATGGCTGCAGAACTCACGTCCGATCGGATCCAGGACATAGGGCACGAAGACCTACGGACAGCTGCGGATGCGCTGGACTCATCGTCGCGCTTCATCAGGCGGCACGCGTCGATCGTGCTGCTGTCGTCTCACCTGTAGGACTGTCGGTGTCGGCTGACATCGCAGTTGGGAGGAATGACGCCAACCGGGGAGTCGGTGACCTGCGGCGAGCGCCATGTCGTAGTAATGGGTGTTGTGGTTCCACCGGTGTCGTACTTTGCGCACCAGACCACTCTGTCATGCCTGAACGAGACTTGCGAGGTCGCGACCGAGCCGCGGGCCGAGTCGCTCAACTGAAACGTCATGGCCGAGGAAGACGACGCCCAGGTATCTGTCACTCACTCCCATCTATCGTGTCAAACTCCCATCTACCGTGTCATCCGACAGTGTCATCCGACAGACAATCCCGGTGAGCTGCAACTCAATATGCCGTGTGTTACTTGACATAATGTATCTTATCGGCGCGAATACCTATCGAGTTCACGAATGGATGAGTACTCGAGACTTTTGGCAATCGACGAGACCAACGGGAACCCGAATCAACCGGAAGATCGACGGCGATCCCTCAGGTCCTCGAACCGGGCCAGGTTGTCGAGGTGCGTGGATCAACGTGGGCAGTCGCAAACGTGCAGGCTCAGGGCTTACCGCGCATGAAACAACTCAACACCGCGTTTCACCGGTTTCGAGGCGATCAAAACGGATTGATGACTCCGACGCCGGCAACTACAAACGGCTCGACATCCCGCGTTGCTACCTCAAACCCGTGTACCAGAGCGATTGCGGCGATGAATCCGTCAGCCACCCCGACGGCCACACCACGTCGCCGAGCTTGGGCCGCGAGTCGCGCATATGCGGCACTCGCCCGATCATCGAAAACCAGCACCCGTCCGGCGAATTGCGGAAGTAGGCGGCTCTCGAAGAGGTCCCCTAAACGGTCTCGGCGCTTGCCTCGCGGCAAAGTCTCGATACCGTAGCGGACTTCGGCGAGCGTGATCGCAGTCAGATACAGGGTTTGCGGCGACTGTTGGTCCAGCCACGCGGCAGCCTTGCGATGTGGTTGCGGACGCATGACCTCAGAAATAACGTTCGAGTCGAGAACGATCACGAGAAATCGACTGGCTCGTCGGGTGTGCGATCGCGCTCGATCTCGATTCCGATCCCCGCCTTCTTGCCGATTTGGGTCAGCAACGTTCCCAGCTTTACCTGGTCGGCGGGCGAAACTGCCTCGTCGAGAATGGCGCGCACCTCCGCCTCGGTACTCCGGTTATGTTGTGCTGCGCGCGCTTTCAATGCCCGGTGGGTCTCGTCGGAAAGTCCCCGCACCGTGATTGCCGCCATACTGCCTCCCCTGCTATCAATTCTCAAGAATGATAGCATGGCGATCGCATGGGTTGCCTCGACTCCTTCTCGAACGTCTCCGCGCGGCATTCGCCCGGGTGGTCTCATCCGCCTCGACACCGGCGTGCAGAATCTGCTGCTGACCGCACGTTCGCTAGGTCTTGGAGCCACGCTGACTGCCGCACTCTGATCTTGCAAGACCCGGTTTGGCAACATCTAGGCCTGGCTTGGCGTCTCACAGGTCGAGGACGAATCGTAGCGTTTGATCAATCGCTTGCATTTGTTCTGGGCTGAGGATGGTCAGCTGAGACGACAATCGTGCAACGGATACGACTCGCAATTGATCGCAGCGTGCGTAGGAGGTGTGTTCGAGCCCGCTGCTGTCTGGCTCGAGTTCCACGTGGCTGCGCAGACCGTACCCCACGGTGGTGATCGGAACGACGACCATCAGGCCGCCCGGTCCGTTGTTGAGAATGTCTACTGACACCACCACCGCTGGGCGGCGGAAGGCCGGTTCGTGGCCGACCGGCTGGCCGAGATCGACGAGGTGGACCTCGCCTCGCCAGATCACGCCAGGTGGTCCCATTCGTGGCGTTCGTCTAGATACTGCTTCCAAAGTTCGGGATTGCTGCGCAGGCGTTGGTAATCGCCGTTGAGTCCGCGAAGGAACTCCTGTCGCTCGAGGGCGTCGATAGCCGCGTGAACAATGTCGACGACGGCGGTCTGGCGGGCTTTGGCCAGTGATTGGAGGCGTTCGGAATCTGGTCGACGTACTCGGACGGTTGTGGTTTCGGCAGCCATCTCATCAGTGTAGACGAATTGTAGACAAACGATTGGATCGACGGATTGCGGCTGTACCGCCGGGACGCCTTCTTTACCGCCTAGCAGCGCGATAGGGCATCGCAACCCGCTGCAACACCTGCCGCGACTGAGTCCAGCACTCCCCTTGCTCGTTCACATTCGTTGTGAGTGTCTACACTGCGACAACTCGGATCAGATCATCCAGCCCGACAAAGTAGTCGGGCTTGCGCGTAATCAAGGTCATATCGTTGGCCAGTGCTGTTGCAGCGATTTGGAGGTCTGCGAGCCGGCGGCGGGGTTTTCGGCCGACGGCCACGACGGCTGCGTAGATGCGCCCGTACGCGCGGGCGGCTTCGCCGTCGAACGGTATTGGTTCGAACGTGGCTTCCACTCGCTGGAGTCGATCTTGCCGGCGGGCTCGTTCGGCAACATCATCGGTCGCCGCCGGTCCGGCGGCGATCTCCGCGAGGGAGACGGTGCTGATCGCGATCTTTGCGGGCAACACCGATGCGTTAATCGAATTGAGGTCGATGATGACCGAGGTGTCGAGCAGGCCCGCCGCCTCGTCCTCAGGCACGCGGTTCGGGTTCCTGGTCGAGCGTCGCGTCGACGTCGCGACGGAACGTGTCGAAGTCGATTGCTGGTGCGGCGGTGAAGCCCGCCAGCGCGACGCGGGTGTCGACGAGCCGTTCGCGACGCAGTGGCCTCAGTTCCCCGATCGGGCGACCGTTGCGACTGATGACAAAGCTGCGGCCCTCGTCGAGTTCGCGCATGATGCGTCCGCTGTCGTTGCGCAACTCGCGCTGGCTGATGGGTTCGGTCACGAAGCCAGTGTAGCACCAGATGCTACACTGCTTGCCGACCTCGTTCGAGCGATCTACTACCTGGAGCGCTCCGCCCTGACCGTCGCCATCCGCACCGAGATCGGCCGCACGATCGATTGCGCCGCAGTGATGTAGGTGCGTGTAGCGGCAAGGCAATCCCGCCCATGCCGACGAGCCCTTCCGTTCGCCTTTACGGCTGCAGCGCTTTGCTGACCACGCGCATCACCTTTCGGCGCGCCGCACCCCGAACGCTGTGCAGTGTCGCCGCTGGACCGGTTCGGTGTCGAATCGTGGGAACAATTGTGCAGCGTTGGACCATCCGATGGCGTCACGCTGTTGCGTGCTGAGGTCCGCGTAGTTCTCCAGGTTGGCAGCGAAGTAGGAACCAGCGGTCAGTGGGCAACGGCCAGTCGGAGCCGAAGGTGATGTGCCCGGGCTGAGCGAACGCGAGAAGGCTTGGCAACGATGTGGTACTGGCGGTCAGTGCGAGGTCGAAGTAGAAGGTGCGGAACTCGTCGAGGGCGTCGAGAATGCTGCGACCTGTGTCGCCTGCGATGGCAATGGCCATTCGATGGGCGGCGTACGGTACGAATCCGCCGCCGTGGCTGAGGAGGAAACGGATATCGGGATACTGCTCCCGGATCTTGTTGCGCACGAGCAGGTATGCGGCGCGAGTGGTGTCCAGGAGGAAGTCCGCGGCGAACGGCGGGACCCCGGAGACCGCCGTGCCCGGTAGCTCGGCCGGATGAATTAAAGCGACAGCTTTGCGAGCGTTGAGTTCGGACCACAACGGCTCGAGGCCGGGCTCCCCCAGATATCGGCCGGCCGAGTTGGCCAGGAGTACCACGCCATCGGCGCGCAAGTCGTCGAGCGCACGGATTGCTTCCGCGGTCGCGAGTTCTGCGTGAGGGGTGGGAAGTGTTGCGAAGAAGCCGAATCGCTGTGGCCTGTCCTGGATAAGGTCTGCGCAATAGTCGTTGAGTTCACTCGCAAGACGCACGGCGGCCGCTGCGTCGTCGAGGAAAGTCGTCCCCGGGGTGGACACCGACAGGATGGCGGTGTGCACGGCCAACGCGTCCATCGTCTCGATTGATGTGTCCGGACTCCAGTCCGGCAGGTCGCGTCCTCCGGCGGCGTCGATTCCCGCCGCCGCCAAGGCTGCCCGGTATGACGGCGGTATGAGGTGATGGTGGGTGTCTATGCGAAACATGATGGTTACTCAGTCTGTGGTCGGTGCGTCAGTTGTCCGGGATGCCCACACCTGCGAGCGCAGGCACGGAATCCTCTACATGTCGCAGCGAGAGCACCCCATGGCGGAACTGATCGAGCTTGTCGACGAAGGTCTGCCCCTCAGGCGTGTGTCCCCAGATACTGATACCGCGGTGAGTGCTTGGTTCCCAGGTCTTCTCGTCGACGGTGAGCGGGTTCCACCCGACCTCCCACTCGAAGCCTGACGGTGTCTGAGCATAGAAGGACAGCTCCTTGTCGTTGGTGTGCTGCCCGACCGACAACGCCATGCCGAAACCCAACTGCTTGACTCGCTGGTAGGCCTGGGTCATGTCGTCGAGCGAGGCGACTTCGATGTTGAGGTGCTGTACCCGGGTGCGGATCGGATTGATCGGCAGCGTGCGAACATTGGCGATGGCGATCGAGTGATGGCGTTCGTTGACGCGCAGGAACCGGATCTTGAGCTTGGCTCCGCTGATCGTCTCGTCGATGTAGTCGGTGAGGCGGGCGTCGAACACGGTGTTGTAGTAGCCGCGCATCTGGTGAGGTTTGGTGGAGGTGATCGCCACATGTCCCATCCCGGCTGTGCCGGTGACGAATCCACCGCGGTTGGTCATCGCGAGTGGTTCCTCGGTGAGGTGTGCGCGGGTGAAGATCTCCTGAGCCAAACGGTTGGGGCCGGGAAAACGGATCAGCCGTTCCACCCCGCGGATGGCGGCATCTTCCTCGGTGCCGGCGACAGTGGGCACACCGTGATTGGTCACTCTGCCGACGATCTGATCGAACGACTCGTGGTCGTCGAGTTCCCAACCAATGGCAACGACGTCCTCGGCCGGGCCGCGCACGACGATGAAACGCGCTTGGTGGTCGTCGAGGCGGAACCGGATCACCCCTGGGGACAGCTCGTCGAGATGCATTCCGATGGCGTCTTTTCCGAATCGTCGCCACTCGCTGAATCGTAGGCTTTCGATGACGATGTACCCCAGGTGCACGTTGCCGAACACCGAGGGCGCGTTGGTGATGGAGGTGTTCATCGTCGGATCCTTCATGCGTACGTGCCGTCGAGGAAGTCCGCGACGACGCGGTTGAAGAGGTCGGCCCGTTCCCACTGAACCCAGTGGCCGGTCCGTGCCGGCATCATCAGATCGGCGTTGGGCATCAGGTCTACCAGCATCCGACCACCCGCCGGACGATTGACCTTGTCGTTCTGGCCCCAGATGACCAGGGTGCGGGTTGTGAGCGCGCGCAAGCGTGGATCGCGGGTGAAGTCCATGCGCCACAGGGTCTTCAGCGCGCCGAGGCCAGATGGTCGCCGCAAGGGCGGGTTCGCGACGACGTCCGGGTCGATCGACGAGCGGTAGCGCTCCTCGATCGCCGCCTCCGGGACAGCCTCTGCGTCGTAGACCAGGTATGTGCGGATGAAGTCCTCGAGCTTGTCACGACTGGGTCCCGAGCCGGTGTAGTAGCCGAGAAGCGCGTTGAGCCCCTTGGTGGGGGCGCCGCGTGTGGTGCCGATTCCGCCCGGTCCCATCAAGACCATCCGGTCGACGCGGTGCGGTGTGTCCAGGGCAAGTCGCAACGCGCAGGCGCCGCCGTAGGAGTTGCCCACCAGATGGGCGGTATCGAGTCCGAGGTGATCGAGCAGCGCACGGATTGCGTCGGCGAGGGCGCCGAACGGATCGGTCTGATCGAGATTTTTGCTGCTGCGCCCGTAGCCGGGCAGGTCGGGCACGATCACGCGGAAACGGGTGGCCAGGGCGTCGATGTTGCGAACGTAGTTCGACATGCCCGAGGCGCCTGGTCCGCCGCCGTGCAGGAGGACGACCGGCGTTCCGGTGCCGATCTCGGTGTAGCAGATCTGGGTGTCGCCGTTGACTGTGATGGTGTGAGAGGTGCTGTCGGAGGCCAACATCGGCATTTCCTTCATCGTGAGGTAACGGTCGCCGCACGCAATCCTGCGGGCGGTGCTGGGAGGGTTTGTCCGGAATCGGCCGCGCCATAGACGAAGCCGTCGGGGCGGAGAATCACTGTCGATGCGTGGTGCTTGCCGAACCATCTGCGGAGTGCGCCGTCGGTGTCGACGATGGCGCCCGGTTCCGGAGCCGACACCGACGGCAGCACTCTGATCTGTTCCACGCCACAGGTGCGCCACGCAGGGTGGTGACGACCGTCGAGACTGAGTACTCGCCAGCGACCGGATAGCACGTGGTCGAGGCGCACGCGTGATCCGTGCTCGTCGAGCACCCACGGCTGTGAAATCTGCCATCCGCGTGCCGGGTGGGCCTGGTCGCTGAACAGTCCATCGGCATAGTGGGCATCCGGGATCCACTTGGTGTCCACCATCCACCGTGGGAACGGGGAGAACCTCGAGACCATCCGAAATACGTGATTGCGCAACGTCGCCGCCCAGGGGCGACGTTCGGTGATCACCTTGCCGGCGAACACAGCGTGTGCGGTGGTCTCGCGCACGTGAGGTTCTCGTTCGGGCTGGTAGCTGTCGAGCGCGGACTCCGGGAGGCTTCCGTCGATGACCGCAGCGAGCTTCCAGCACAGGTTGGCGGCGTCGCGGACACCTGACGCCATCCCCTGCCCGATCCACGGAGGCATCGCGTGCGCCGCGTCGCCGGCGAGGAACACCCGGCCGACTCGCCAACGATCGGCCACTCGCACGTGGTGGCTGTACACCACCGCGCGCAGGATCTCGACGTGGTCCTCGGTGATTCCCTGGCTGTACAGGATGGACCAGATGGCTTGGTGAGTGACGAGGTGGTTCTCGTCTTCGCCATCGCGGACCGGGAACTCCCAGCGGTGATGACCGAGCGGCGTCGGACAGTCCACCGTGGGCCGTGCCGGGTCGCAGTGAAAACGGAGTCGTGAGCTGCCGTCCCAATCGCAGAGCACCTTCGTGTCGATGACGACCCAGCGTTCGGTGTACGTCTTGCCCTGGTATCCGATCCCCAGTTGCCCCCGAGTTGCCGAGGATCCGCCGTCAGCGGCGATGACGTACGACGCGTGGATCCGGACGAAACTGTCGTCGGCCAGATCGGCCGCCAGTATTTCGGCGTGCTCGGTGCCGGTGAGCACCTTGAGACTCTCGTGCCGGGTCAGCACGGTGACATTGGGAAACCGCTCCACCCCGGCCCGCAAAGTCTTGTCGACGGCGGGTTGGTAGATGAACTGCTGGGGCGGGTGGCCGGCGCCTCGCGACGTCGGCTGGACCTCCGTGAACGGCCTGCCCTCGGAGGCGACGAAAGCAACGACACCGCCGGGAAGCATGTCCTGCTGCAGGCGATCGGCCAGGCCGGCCTGCTGCCAGATACGCATGACCTCTTCGTCTGTCGATATCGCGCGGGCACGACCGTAGATATCCGGATCACGTTCGAGAACAACCACATTCAGTCCTTGCTGACCAAGGAGGTTGGCCGCGGTGACCCCGGTGGGTCCATAACCGATGATCGCGACGTCATAGTGCGGAGTGTCGGACACAGAAATCTCCTCGAACCAGACCTCGCTGCCAGGGCGAGATGCCAGATTAAACGCTCTGTAGTGATCACTACGGTAAGTCCTTGACCTCGAGCCGTCAAGCACTTACCGTAGTGACCACTCCATTAATCGGTGGATGCTCTCGTCCGATTCCAGAAGGGTGGACCAATGGCAGACACATCGCGGCGACGCCGCGCCAACGGCGAGGTGTCGAGGGCCAAGATCCTCGATGCGGCAACCGAAATCGCCAGTGAACGCGGATACGAGGGAACGAGTATCAACCTGGTCAGCAAGCGGTGTGGGCTGCCCGCGAGTTCGATTTACTGGCACTTCGCCGACAAGGACGACCTCATTGCAGCCGTGATCGAGCGCAGTTTCGGTCAATGGTTGTCGGCGTGGAGCATGCCGGACGACGGGACGCCCCGTGACCGGGTCGCCGAGATGACGATGCAGGTGGCCAAGGCGCTGCTGGACTCACCCGATTTTCTGCGGCTCGGGCTGATGCTCGCGTTGGAACGCCGACCGGTCGAACCGCGCGCCCGCGAGATGTATCTCCAGGTGCGTGCGCAAGCGCAGATCCAATTGCGTGAAGCGGCGATGGACATGTCGCCGGACCTCGATGC
Organism: Gordonia sp. Z-3; assembly: GCF_036233855.1. Classification (NCBI taxonomy): domain Bacteria; kingdom Bacillati; phylum Actinomycetota; class Actinomycetes; order Mycobacteriales; family Gordoniaceae; genus Gordonia; species Gordonia sp. Z-3. The sequence continues at coordinate 84,568 of NZ_JAZARS010000009.1, read as the reverse complement.
CGCGGCCCTCGATCAACTCGCCACCTACGCCATGGCCGGCGCGGACGGTCTCTTCATCGCCAAGGAGATCGGCGGTGACTCGGTGGATCTGCTTGCCCTGTTCGATCTCCACGGACGCATGGTCATCGATGCCGCTCTCCGGCTCGCCGAATCAACCCGAGACGAGGACTCATGAGCTCTCCCCTACCCACCGCCGACTTGGATACCTGGGCGGACAGGTTGCACAGCGCGTTGGTCGACAGTGCACCGATCCCTCCGTTGAGCGACAGCATCCCCGACCTCGACGTGGCGGGCGCTTATGCGATCCAACAGCGCAATCTCACTCGCCTGCTCGGCGAGGGCGCTCGACTCGTCGGCCGCAAGATCGGTCTGACGTCCGCGCCGATGCAGCAGTTGCTCGGAGTCGACGAACCCGACTACGGATTCATCCTCGACACCATGGTGCACCCCGATGGTGGCTCCATTCCGCTGTCGTCGCTGTGCGCGCCACGGGTGGAGCCGGAGATCGCATTCCGGCTCAACCGTCCGCTGCGCGGGCCAGATGTCAGCGTCGCCGATGTCCTCGACGCGACCGACGCTGTCGCTGCTGCCCTCGAGATCGTGGATAGCCGGATCGCCGATTGGCGAATCACCCTGTGCGACACAGTCGCCGACAATGCCAGTTCCGCCGCAGTGGTCCTCGGCCCCTGGTTGCCGATCAACGACGCACCCGACCTCGACGACATCACCGCATCCCTGCACCTCAATGATGAACAGGTCGACCAGGGGGTCGCCACCGCGGTTCTCGGTCACCCGGCCGAAGCAGTGGCGTGGCTGGTGAACGCCCTGGCCGTGTTCGACACCGGACTGCAGGCCGGGGAGTTCGTCATGTCCGGATCGATCACCGCGGCCGTGTTCGTCCACGCCGGTGACACAGCGTCCGCGGACTTGTCCGGCCTGGGCCGCGTCTCCATCGACTTCACCTGAAAGAGCCACCGATGACCAGAACACAGCGCTACCCGGTTGCCATCATCGGCTCGGGAAACATCGGCACCGATTTGATGATCAAGATCCTCCGCAGCGACGGTCCCCTCGAGGTGGTCGCCATGGTGGGGATCGACCCAAACTCCGACGGCTTGGCGCGTGCCGAGCGCTTGGGCGTCGCCACCACCGCCGAAGGGATCGACGGGTTGCTCGCCATGGACGAATTCGCCGGTACACATGGTTTTCGACGCCACCTCTGCCGGTGCGCACCGCGCCAACTGGCGCACACTCGAGGCCACCAAGGTCCGGGTGCTCGACCTCACGCCGGCGTCGATCGGTCCGTTCTGCGTGCCGGTGGTCAATCTCGATGAGCACTTGGATGCGCCGAACCTGAACATGGTGACCTGTGGCGGGCAGGCGACCGTCCCGATCGTCGCCGCCGTCGGCACAGTCGCTCCGGTGTCGTACGCCGAGATCATCTCCTCGATCTCTTCCAAATCGGCAGGGCCGGGAACGCGCGCGAACATCGATGAGTTCACCGAGACCACCGCCACCGCGCTGCGCGACGTCGGGGGCGCGCAGCGCGGCAAGGCAGTGATGATCCTCAACCCGGCCGACCCGCCTATCCTCATGCGCAACACCGTGTACTGCCTGGTCGACGGCGACACCGATCACTCGGCCATCGAAGCGTCGATCACCGAGATGGTCGAACGGGTCAACGGCTATGTGCCCGGCTACCGACTCAAGCAACGCGTGCAGTTCGAGACGTTCAGCGCGGACAATCCGCTCCACATCCCCGAGACCGGCAAGTTCAGCGGTACACGGGTCACCACGATGCTCGAAGTGACCGGCGCAGCCCACTATTTGCCGGCCTACGCCGGCAATCTCGACATCATGACCTCGGCCGCCAAGGCCACCGCTGAGCGCATCGCCGTTCACGCCACCCAGGCCACAGGAGTCCCATCATGACCACGGTGTACGTCAGCGATGTCACGCTGCGAGACGGCATGCACGCGATCCGGCACCAGTACACGACCGAGCAAGCGGTTGCCATCGCGACTGCACTCGACACAGCGGGAGTGGATTCGATCGAGGTCGCGCACGGCGATGGACTTGCCGGTTCGAGCTGTATCTACGGCTTCGGTGCCCACACCGATCTGGAATGGATCGAAGCCGTGGCCGGCGTGGTCGAGCGCGCCACCGTGGCGACGCTGCTGCTACCCGGGATCGGTACCGTGCACCACCTCAAAGACGCTTACCGCGCCGGCGCCCGGACAGTGCGTGTCGCGACACACTGCACCGAAGCGGACATCTCCGCCCAACACATCGCGGCTGCCCGCGAACTCGACATGGACACCGTCGGCTTTCTGATGATGAGTCATATGGCCACCCCTCAGGAGTTGGCCCGTCAAGCGGTCTTGTTGGAGTCCTACGGCGCGACCTGCGTGTACGTCGTCGATTCGGGCGGTGCGATGACCATGCGTGACATCGCCGAGCGCTGCGACGCCTTGCGTGGAGTTCTGCACGGCGACACCGAGATCGGCATCCACGCCCACCACAACCTCTCACTGGGTGTGGCCAACTCGCTGGTGGCGGTCGAACATGGCGCGACCCGTGTCGACGCGTCGCTGGCCGGTATGGGCGCCGGCGCAGGTAACGCCCCGCTGGAGGTGTTTGTGGCAGCCGCCTCGCGTCTCGGTATCGACCACCCCTGCGATCTCGATGCGCTCGAGGACGCCGCCGACGACATCGTCCGTCCATTGCAGGATCGTCCCGTACGCGTCGATCGCGAAACCCTGACCCTGGGCTACGCGGGGGTGTATTCCAGCTTCTTGCGCCACGCCGAGACCATCGCCGAACGCTACGACATCGATGCACGCAGCGTGCTGGTGGAAGCGGGCTGCCGCGGCATGGTCGGTGGTCAGGAAGACATGCTCGTCGACATCGCGCTGGATCTCCTTGCCCATGATCAATCGCAGACTCCTGCGGTCGACGATGACGCGACGGCCGATGTCTGAGACGTCCTTCTCCCCCGGTGCCGATCTGCCGACGGGCCGGTGGGGACACCGTGGAGTGCTCGTCGCCATGTGCCTGGCGCTCATCCTTGTCGTCGCCTCGGTGTCCGCGCTCAACCTCGCGCTCCCTGGCCTGGCGATCAGTCTCGGGGCGGACAACACATCACTGACCTGGATCGCCGACGGCTACACCGTTGCGCTCGCGGCCCTGGTTCTCCCACTCGGAGCCGTCGGCGACCGGATCGGCAGGCGATCAGTGCTCATCGTCGGGGCGATCGTGTTCGGTGGCGCTTCGCTGGCAGCCGCTTACGCCGACACAACGAGCACCCTCATCGCTGCACGAGTCGTGATGGGCGTGGGCGCAGCGATGATCATGCCCGGCACATTGTCGACGATCACTGCGACCTTCCCACCCGAGCAGCGCAGCAGAGGCGTGGCGATCTGGTCGGGATTCGCTGCGGCCGGAGCGATCATCGGCATGCTCGTCGCCGGAAGTCTGCTCGAACGCTGGGGATGGGAATCGATCTTCATCACGAGCGCCGTCGTCGGCGTGGTGGCCGCGGTCGCCGCCGCAGCCCTGGCGCCGAACACCCGTGATCGCGACCCGCAGAGATTCGATGTGATCGGTGCGCTCGCAACATCTATCGCAATCGGCACGCTGGTCTTCGCGATCATCGAAGGCAACGACCGCGGCTGGACGACTCTCCCTGTCCTCATCTGTGCGGGAGTCTGCGTTCTCGGTTTCGTCGTCTACGCCGTCCAAGGAACGCGCACCCAACACCCTCTGCTCGACCCCCAGTTGTTCGGGCTCCCCGGATTCCGAGCGGGCGCGATCGTGGTGCTGACCCAGTTCATGGCAATCTTCGGGTTCTTCTTCGTGGGGTTGCAGTACCTGCAACTCATCCTCGACTACAGCCCGCTGCTGGCGGCGATCGCATTGATCCCCGTGGCAGCAGTGGTGATGCCGACTGCCACAGTCACTCCGCGCCTGGTGTCGTGGGTGGGCCTGAAGTATGTGATGGCCGCCGGGCTGGCGCTCATTGCGGTGGGCCTGCTCTGGATTTCACGCCTGCACGTCGACTCCGGGTACGCCCCGTTTCTGGGCGGCCTGATCGTGGCCGGTCTCGGCATCGGTGTGGCCAGCTCCACGGGTACCAGCGCCATCGTCGGTTCCCTCACACGTGACCATCAAGGCGTCGCGTCCGCCATGAACGACACCACGCGCGAGGTCGGTTCGGCTGTCGGGATCGCGATCATGGGCTCGGTGTTCTCCAGCCAGTACAGCAACCACCTGCCTGACCTCACCACGCTTCCCGCCCAGGCTGCCGATGCAGTCCGGGACTCGGCCGCCGGGGGTCTGGCCGCCGCGGAACAACTCGGCGGGCCACCAGGTGCGCAACTCGGTGCCGCGGTTCGCGGCGCATTCATCGACGGTATGTCGGCGTCGATGATCTCGGTTGCGGTCGTACTGTTCGTCGCCGCGCTCGGATGCGCGCTCAAAGCTCCTCGACAACAACCCGACAGCGACGTCACCGATAACCGGTGAGTCACACCCGGCCCACCTGATATCCGAGTCCAGCCGAGATCGTCGATCTCGACGTAGTCACCAGTTCATTCCCCGAAAGGCCCATAGCCGATGACCACCACCCCGAATCCGTCCTCGCCCAGTGACATTGAGGCCCCGTCCGCCGTGAGTCGTCGATCACTACTCATCGGTGCCGGCGCGGTGGCTGCCGGAGCCGCGGTTGCGACCAGCGCTGCACCAGCGGTGGCTGCACCTGCTCCTTCGGGGCGCTACCGGATCGACCTCCACGCCCATTTCCTCCCACCGGAGTACCGTGTCGCACTGCTCGAGCATGGGCACTTCACCATCGGCGGCTACCCCACCCCACAATGGTCGCCGGAATCAGCGATCGACTTCATGGACCGATGGGGCATTCAATCCCAGGCACTGTCGGTGTCCGACCCGGGCGTGTCCTTTCTGCGTGGCAAGGAAGCCCGCGATCTTGCCCGCTACTGCAACGCCTACGCCGCCCGACTCTTCCGAACCCATCGCACCCGCTTCGGCGCATTTGCCGTGCTGCCCATGCCCGACGTCGCGGCCTCGATCGCCGAACTCGAATACGCGCTCGACACCCTCCACCTCGATGGCGTGGTGTTGTTGTCCGCGTACGACGGCGTCTATCTCGGCGATCCGCGATTCGAGCCGCTCATGGCGGCACTCAACCGCCGAAAGGCGTTCGTGTTCGTCCACCCCGCCGCCATCCCCGACAACGCCAAACCCTCACTCCCACTTCCGGACTTCCTCGAAGAGTTCACTTTCGACACAACCCGCGCAGCCACCCTGATGCTCGCCGGCGGCACTCTGCGCCGCTACCCCGGCATCCGGTTTCAACTCTCCCACGCCGGCGGGACGCTGCCATTCCTGTCATGGCGCATCGGTGTCCTTGCCGAAACACCCGTCGGCACCCATTGGCCAGCCGGCGTTCCGCGTCCCTCGGCACTCGACGTCCAACAACTGATCCGCACGTTCTACTTCGACACCGCGCTGAGTGCGTCCGAAGCTGCAATGCGGTCGGTGCTGGCGGTCGCACCGCGTTCTCATATCGTCTTCGGCTCCGACTGGCCCTTCAGCCAAACCGTGTTCCTCGAGGGGAGCGGCGACCCCGCTCGTGGATTGAGCGATGTCTTCAACGCCGGCCAACGCTACGAGATCGAACGCATCAACGCGCTGCGGCAACTGCCCCGTTTGCGCGCTGCCGTGAGCTGAGGAACAGCCCATACGCTTCACGCGTCTTGTGTGACGTTGCGCGGCCGCTGTGGACAAGCGACAGGCCTGTGGATACGAACGACGGTCCGAGTGCCCAATGGCCCTACTGTTGCCCGCATGTCGAGCAAACACCGCACACCGAGACCAGGCCGACGAGGCCGCACGCACGGCAGGCGCAAGGGCAATCGCGCACGTCCGTGGTTGTCCATCGGTCTGCCGCGAATACATCGGGAGCTGGCCCAGGCGTATCGCGATCTGTCTGTCGAATGGACGGCGTACCTGGACATGGTCGGTGCGCGCGACAGCGCATACGAAGCTGAGCTGGACGCGCTTACCGACGCCGGGCGGGGTCCAGGTGATGCCGATTTCGACGAAGTCGCAGCGCAGCAACTCGACAACGACTACCTCTGTCGCATGCTCGGCGGAAACCTGATGCACTCGACCACAGCGGTCGAGGTGCTGCAGAGCCTGACGCCGGTTTGGGTGCCCGAAGCGGTCAATGACGCGCTCGCGTCGATCGAGGTTTCGGCAGAAGACGCGCGAAGCCTGACGGGCATAGGCGAGTCTGGGCTGTTCGTCTTCAGCAAGTCCCCGATCCGCGCTCGCGAGAGCCTTCCCGGCGGACCGACGATGCCCGAGGTCGACGTCGACGGCGTGCTGTGGTGGACGAAGACAACCGAGCACGGTGGTGTGTCCCAGGCGGTTACGAACGACGGTCCGCGCCGACTGATGCTGGCTCCCCTCACGCGAAGCCGTGATCTGCAGTGGCTGCGCGGTGACGGTTGGCGGTCGTCCACCTTGACCGAGGTGACGTGTTTCGACGTCACCACAGTCCGTGGTGCCGATGTGCCAGGGCCGCTCTGGCCGTGTGTCGAGCTGTTGGCGAGAATCGGAACCGCGCTGGAGCACAACAGTCTTCGCTACACCGCCGGATCGATCACTACGCTTGACGCGGCCTGACGAAGGGTGGTTGCGGACTGGCGTACTGGTCGGCAGATGCCAATGCGTCCGAAGATGCCCAAAGGGCCAAGGCCAACCAGGGCTGATGTTCACTCGGTCACGTGTTCATTGTGAACAGCTGGTCGAGGTGATAGCGGAAGAGTCCGTGCGCCGACTCGACTGTGTGCAGGCCGATCAGAATGCCGGTGCCGAGACCGTGTTCGAAGGCGATGAGGCGTTGTGCTTCTCGCTCCGGGCTGATGTCCGAGTCTATCTCGCCGGCGGAGCACGCTGTCTTCAGCAGGTCGGCGACAGTGGCCTGAAGGCGGCGCGGGCCCTCAACGAACGGGGTGCGGGCCAGTGATGGGTCGGTGATTGCCAGCGTGGCGTAGGCGGTGAACACGATGTGGAACCGGCGGCTCCGGGCGTCGGTGGGCAGTGCTTCGTCGAAGTAGGTTTCAAGGATCTCGCGTGTCGTCGCGGTCGGTCCGAGGCTGACGATGCGTTCCTCCCAGCGCTCATTGCTCATGGCCTCGAGGTGGTGCAGCCCCGCGTGCAATAGCGCGTTCTTGTCGTCGAAGTAGTACTGCACGAGGCGAAGTGACACTCCGGCGGCTTCGGCGACCGCGCGCAGGGTGACTGCGTGCAGGCCGTCACGGGCAGCAACGTCGAGGAGACCGTCGATGATGGTGCGGCGGCGTTGATCGTGGTCGACGCGTGCTGGCATGGGTGTCCCTTTCCAGGTCTCGGGCTACCGGTCCACGGTGCCCGCTGCGGCGTCCGCGCGTGGTATCGGGGGCCTCAGGGCGACTGCGGCTCCCGCGGCGACGACACCCATGCAGGCTGCCATGGCCAGAAATGCCGGCCGGTAGTCGGTATAGGAGCCGGCGACCAGGCCGAGTGCAGCCAGCCCAAGAGCTCCCCCGCACTGTTTGCTGGTGTTCATCAGTCCGGATGCGGCCCCGGCATCTGAGGGGTTGATGCCACTGGTGACCGCGGTCGCCAGCGGGGTGTTCATCAAGCCGCCACCGATGCCGATGATGATTGCCGGCCCGGCGATGGTCGTGAGGTAGGTGTCAAGCGACACCGATGCCTGCCACACGAACCCTGCGCCCGCGACGAGTGCGCCAGCAAGAATGAGATGGCGGGCCGGAAGGCGTGTCATCAGGCGCGGAACAACGTGGACGCCGACGACCATGGTGACGAAAGTGAGTGGGAGGAAGCCAAAGCCGGCCTGCACGGGGCTGTAGCCCATCGACCGTTGCATCAGGTAGGTCAGGAAAATCCAGATCGGTACCTGAAAACACGCCCCGGTGAGCAGGGTCAGCAGGTTTCCCGCCACAACGGTCCGATTGCGAATCAACGCGACGGGCACGATGGCTGAACTGCTGTGGCGTTGCTGGGCGACCAACGCCGACAACGTCGCCACCCCCAGTGCTATCGCCCCACCGGCGGTCCATTCGGTGCCGATGTCGATCTCGCTCACACCGTAAGTGATCGCGCAAAGGCCGACGGTGGCCAGAACCGCGCCGACCAGGTCTAGCCGACTGTTGGTGCCACCCTCTGCGTTGCCCACCACGACGCCCATCCCGCACAAGACCACGGCCAAGCCGATGGGAACGTTGATCAACAACACTGCCCGCCAAGTGAACACCTCGGTGAACACGCCACCGACGATGTTTCCCACTCCGCCACCGACGAGGCTGACCCCGGTCCACACCGCCACCGCGCGGGTCCGCACAGGCCCCTCGGGATAAGTGCGGGTGAGAATCGTGAACGTCGCCGGTGACGCGATCGCCGCGCCCACCCCTTGCACGACCCGAGCGGCAATCAGCATCTCCCCCGACACCGCCAGCCCGCCGATCACACTCGCCGCGATGAACACCCCGAGCCCGAAGACGAAAACCCGTCGCAGCCCATACACATCGGCCAACCGACCGCCGACCAACAATCCCCCGGCGAACGCAAGTGCGTAGCCGCTCGCAACCCACTGCAACGCGGCATCGGTCATCCTCAGGTCGTCGCCCACCGCCGGCAGTGCGATGTTGACCACGGACACATCGAGCACCACCATCAGCTGCGCTGCCGACGCCATCCACAACGCAGCCCATCTCGCGTCAATCATGGGCCACCACCTTTCGTGATACGTGTGTATCACAAAAAGTGCATCGGCGCGCATGCCGGGATCGCTATGCCACGGGGATCGTTCAGGGGGTGTCGCGCCGGTCGAAATCGTAAAACCGATGGCAACGAAGACAATCGCGGCCACAGCAGCCCCCACCAACTATGCGAGGCGCCGATCGCTGCGACAGCGATGGCCACCACAGTCCAGACAGCGGGAAGCGTGGCAATGGCTTGTACGGGTGCCTTCTCGACGCTGCGGACGACGACCTCCGCTGCGGACATCCACTGGCCAGCCCACCTGTGGTTATCCTGGAGCAGTGTCTGCAGGTCCCGACTCCCCCACCCGCACGAGCCCCGCGATCACCGGCTTCGAGCGCACTTTCGCCGACGAACTGCCGCCGCTGACCGTGGCGTGGAAGGGCGCCGACGTGCCCGACCCCCGGCTGCTGGTGCTGAACGACGAACTGGCCGAGGCCTTGGGGCTGGACGCGGCAGCGTTGCGCGCAGATGACGGCATCGCGCTCCTGTCGGGTGCGGCGGCACCGGCGGACGCCGATCCGGTCGCCACGGCTTACTCGGGTCACCAATTCGGCAACTACGCCCCGCTGCTCGGGGACGGTCGCGCATTGCTTATCGGTGAACTTATCGACCTGGACGGCCATCGAGTCGACCTGCAGCTCAAGGGTTCTGGTCCGACGCCGTTCTCGCGTGGCGGTGATGGTTACGCGGTGGTCGGTCCGATGCTTCGCGAGTACCTGGTGAGCGAGGCGATGCACGCGCTGGGTATACCTACCACCCGGTCACTCGCAGTCGTAGCGACCGGCCGAGATGTGCGCCGCGACCGCCTCGAGCCCGGCGCTGTGCTCACCCGTGTGGCCGCCAGCCACCTCCGCGTGGGGACCTTCGAGCTCGCGGCCCGCAACACCGAGCTGGTCCAGCCATTGGCCGACTACGCAATCAATCGCCACTACCCGGACCTGCTAGGGCTCGCGCCCGAGGGAAGTGGCAACCGCTACCTCACATTCTTCGAGGCGGTGCTCGAGCGGCAGGCGGCCCTGGTGGCCGACTGGATGCTGGTCGGGTTTGTCCATGGCGTCATGAACACCGACAACACCACCATCTCCGGTGAAACCATCGACTACGGTCCGTGCGCCTTCCTCGACGCCTTCGACCCGGCGGCGGTCTTCAGCTCCATCGACCACGGCGGACGCTACGCCTTCGCCAATCAGCCCGACGTCGTGAAGTGGAACCTGGCGCGTTTCGCCGAAACGTTACTTCCGTTGGCCGGTCCGACGGCCGACGAGGCGATCGCCGTGATGACCGCGGCGTTGTCCACCTTCGACGCCCGGTATCAGCAGCATTTCCTCGCCGGGATGGCGAACAAGATCGGGCTGACCGACGCTTTCGGCGAGCCAGAACTCGTCGACGACCTGGTGACCCTGATGGCCGCCCACCGTGCCGACTGGACGGGAGCCTTCCGTGCACTCGCGTCCGAGCTTCGAGGCGACCCGACAGCGCTGGTCGACGCCATCCCCCGCGAGGACGTAGACCCCTGGCTGCACCGCTGGCATGCAACTCTGGATCGGCTCGGGCGCGATCGAGCGCAGACGGCTGCCGCGATGGACCGCATCAATCCGCTCTACATCCCGCGCAACCACCAAGTGGACTTCGCGTTACGTGCCGCCACCGACGGCGACCTGACGCCGTTCGAGCGCTTGATGGACGCTGTCACGCATCCGTTCGAGCCGCGCACCGAGTGGGAGCACTTCGCTGGGCCAGCCCCGGCGTCCTTCAGTGACAGTTTCCAGACGTTCTGCGGGACGTGATCGTGCTAGCTACTGCCGGCGCTACCGGTGGAAAGCAGCGCGAGCAGTAAATCATACGCACCGACGTGCAGGTCTCTGATTGCTTCGACGATTCCGATGAGCATGGATATGCCTTTCTGAATGATGATCGATGTGCGCGTGCGGGCGCCGGAAGCTTGCGAGTCCCAACAGATTGCACAGGAACATCTTTGAGAACCGAATGCGCGCAACTCGGGTCAGATGTCTTCGAGCAATCCGGAACTGAAACCCCGACAACCCATAATTACCATAGTGAAGTGGGCATAGCTGCAAACTGAATTACTTGCCCGAGAATGAAGGATTGGCAAGATGGCTTGATGTCCTTCACGGTCGTTTCGTTCAACGTCAACGGGATACGGGCGGCGCGTCGTCGTGGCTTTGATCGCTGGCTCGCCGAGCGGTCCCCCGACATTGTCGCGATTCAGGAATTACGTTGTCGGATGTCTGACCTCGGTGACTTCCCCGGCTATTCGGTGGCCGCCGATGTCGGGTCCTCGGCCGGTCGCAACGGGGTCGCCGTGCTCACACGATTGTCGCCCGCGGCCGTGCGGACGTGGGTGACCCACCCACCGCGCGCGCGTGGACTTTGCGAGTTCGCCACCCACGGCCGCTACATCGAGGTCGACCTGGCCGACCGGCCCGTCACGATCGCCTGTCTCTACCTACCGAAGGGCGGATTGCCTGGAGACCGTCAGCGGCCGGGGGCGATGCGCGACGCGCCCGACGGCGGCGCCAAGTATGCGCGCAAGCAGCGCTTCCTCACGGCGTTCGCGCGCGAGCTCGACCGCAGCCGTCTCGCGGCGCTGCGGGCGGGGCGCGAATTCCTGCTTGCCGGCGACCTCAACATCGCCCACACACAACACGATGTGACGAACTGGCGTGCCGCTCGCACCATGGACGGCTTCCTACCTGAAGACCGGGCTTGGTTCGATTCGATCCTGGGTACGCGTCGGCTCGTCGACGTGGTGAGACAGGTGTACGGCGAACGACCCGGGCCACTGACTTGGTGGAGCTGGGCCGGTCAGTCCTTCACCAAGGATGTGGGTTGGCGTGTGGACCACCAGCTCGCGACGCCCGGCCTCGCACGCCGGGCGATCGATGTCGTGGTGGACAAAGGGCTGTCGCCGGCCGACCGACTGTCTGATCACGCTCCGCTGGTGGTGACCTACCGGGACCCGGATCAGCTCCGGTCCGGATAACCGGCCGCCGCGGTACGGTGCAGCGAAACCCCCGGCGCGAAGCGAAAAGCCATGTGTCGTACTATGTTCACCCGTGCCTTCCCTCGCTACCAGTGCTTCCATGACCGACGTCACCACCGAGGAATGCGTGTGGTGCTCGTCCGACGAGGACGTCGCGGACTTCCGCGATGAACCGCGGTGCGGGCGCTGTCGCACCGCAGAGCAGACGATCGCCGCGGCTCGTGAGTTCGTCGGCTTCTACGGTCTGCGTCCGTTGGGTGGCTCGGTGGAGTCCGACGATGAGGAGGAGCGCGCGCACCGGGTCGCGGCCGGCGCGGCGTCGGCAGAGCTGACCCGAACCCGTACCCACACGCCGTCCCGGGGAGCGTCACGGTCCAGGCAGCGAACCGCGGTCACCCGATCCGCCTCCCCCGCTGCGACGACCGCCGCGAAGGCGCCGGCTGACAAGCCCACGGTCGCCGCGTCCGGAGGCACCCGACCCACGAATATCTCCCGCCCCGACAGCGCCGAACTCGTCAACCGAGCCGAGGGCCTGCTGGCGCAGCTCACGGACATCGAGAACCGTCTCGCGGTCGCGCAGCAAGAATCCGGTCTCGGCGGTAAGGCGAAGGTGTCCGATCTGACGGCGAAACGCGAGTCCGTGTTGCGTACGCTCGCCGCGTTGGAAAAGGCGAAGCGGGCAATGGAGTCAGCCTGACACAGGTTGTGTCAACTGCTGTTGCCGAGGCGATCGTCGAGCTGAGCCAAGGCGGCGCGCGCCGTCTCGAGTTCGTCGTTGAGCTCGTCAATGCGTTTCTGTGCGGCAGCGCGTGCGGACTCGATCACGTCGTCCACCGCTGAGATGGCGGTGGTGTCGCCGAGTTCCCGCATGGCGTTCGCCACCCGGTCGGCGGTCACCTCGGTGGCCTTGCCCAGCTTCTTGGTGCCATGCATCACCGACACCTTCCAGGTGGTCGCATCGACCGCTGTCACGGTGACACTGACGGCTGCTGTGCCCGGCTTGGCGCGGCGGGTTGTCTTGGCTGCCGCGGTCGGCGGTGCCGGCTCGCGGGGTGACTTTGCGGCCGTCGATTCCGCAGGCGGCTTGGCCGTGCGGTGTGTGTTTCGTGGCGACTTCGCCGGTGCCGGAGGCGGAGCTGCGTGCCCCGCCGACGATGCGCGCGGTCGCGGCGCGGTGGCAGATGCTGCCGCCGCACGAGTCCGATGGAGTTCATCGGCTTCGAACGGCAGCTGATCGTCCACACCTTTCGGGCTCGCGATCACGGTGGCGCCGTCGATGGACAGGACGCGCGCCGATACCCCGGCCTCGAGTCCGAGGGCAGGCATCGGATCGCGAAGGTAGACGGTGACCCGTTTGCCTGCGGCGAGACTCGAGGACAGGGATTCGAGATCATCGGCGGTCAGTCCGGCTTTGCTGCGCGAAGTCACCTGACCATGTTCGCACATGTGTGCGAACATGGTCACGTCGAGTGGTTGTCCGACACGTTGTCGATCCGCGTCGTCAGTCGATCGAGCCCGTCACGGATGAGCCGCCCGTAGCCGTCGTCAGGTAGAAAATCGGCCATGGCGACACCAGCGGTCGCATGTTGGCGCGCCACAGCGGTCTCGCCCTGCCTCAGATAGCCATCTACCAGGTTCAGATGAAGGCTCGGTGCCATGCCGCGGGCATCGTCGATACCCACGTGCGCGAGCTCCGAGCCCTGAATCCTGGAGTGCGCGTCCAACGCTCGTTCATCCCACATCACCTCGTCGGCCAGTTCCGACTGAAGGTCGGCGAGGTAGTGCGCGATGACGCATCGCTGCCCGGCATCGGATTCACCCGTGGCAATCCAGCAGGCCATCAACTCCTCACGACCCCGGTCCGGCTCGCCACCCAGCGCGAGGCCGACGGCAGCCGTGATCGCGTCCCAAGTGGTCATGGTGCTGACGGGACGACACGGCACCGACACTGGTGTCCGGCGCAGGACAACAGATAGGGCGCGAACCGAGCAGCGTCGGCGACGGCAGCGGACGGCGACCGGACAGCTGCTGCGCAACTGCTCAGGGCATCTCCACCGTCTGAGCGCGGCGTATCTCCTCGATGGCACGCACCAGATACTGCTGATGATCGATTGCGGCATCGGCCGCGAGGTGGGCGATCACCAGGATCGCCGCGCCGTTGAGCTCAGCCGGCGGGATGGTCGCGGGCGGACCGTCATCGTCAGAACGTTCGGCCACGCCCAGACTGCCGGTGAGCACCACCACCACGGCCGACGGATCGACTGGTGCATGCCAGGCGCCGGAGTCGCCGACCGTGCGGGACAGCACATCGGCGACATCGTCACCGGTCACACCGTCCTGGTATCGGGTCTCGATGAGTTCGCGGACCATGTGGGCGTGGACCTCGCGGGCCTCGGGGTGGATGGCGAGTTGTTCGAGGGCTTCCGCGAAGCCGGCGAGGTCGTGTGCGCGCACCGCGCGAATGCCGTGGTCGGTGGATTCGCTGATTGCTCGAGCCTTCAGCGGCCATGGGGCCGGCGACTGATTGTTGGCCACAGCAAGTCTCCTGTCTGAGCGTCCGGCGGGTCGAGATCCGCACGCTCACGGTACGGGAGATCGACGGTGGCCTCCGGGCGGTGTGCACAACTGTTGGTCGCCCAGGTCGGTGAGCTCCATCCGGCTGAAAAACGCGGTGCTGCTCCCGACTCATCGCAACACGTTGAATGCTCGCCCGCTGTCCGGGTAGAAGGGATTCGGAGGAGGTGCTCGCATGCAACTGCGGATGAGCGACATCGCGGTTCCGGTGCCCGAGGGCGATCTCGCCGAGTCACTCGCCTACTACCGGAACACGCCGACCGGTCGCGGGCCACGCGACGGCGACGAACTCGCGGCGGCCCGTCGCAAACAGGTGCGTGCCGTTCCCGACGCGCACGCCACAGTGGAGACAGTGGAGGTCGACGGCCGGTCGGTGCCTGTGCGGATCATCCCACCCACCGACGGCCGGGTCCGCGGCATTCACCTGAACATCCACGGAGGCGGCTTCTATCTGGGCTCCGCCGTCCAAGACGACCTCGGCAACCGCCGGCTCGCCGACGAGCTCGGGAGCGTCGTCGTGGGTGTTGAGTATCGGCTCGCGCCGGAGGACCCGTGGCCGGCCGCACCCGACGACTGCGAGACCGCGATGCGGTGGTTGATCGGTTGCGCCCACGACCGCTTCGGCACAGACCGCATCACGATCGGTGGATTCTCGGCGGGTGCGACGCTTGCGGTGACCACGCTGCTCCGGCTGCGCGATCATTCACTGGCACACCACGTCGCGGGCGCCGCCCTGCACTTCGGCACCTGGGACCTCAGCGCCACCACGCCGGCCGGCCGGTTGATCTGCGACGAGTACTTTCTCGAAGCCTATGTGGGCGGCGTATCGGACCGGACGATCCCCGACGTCTCGCCCGTCTTCGCCGACCTGTCGGGATTACCCCCGGTGCTGCTTGTTGTCGGCGAGCGCGACGTCCTGCTCGACGACAACATCGCCATGGCCGCTCGGCTCGCGCTCGCCGACAACGATGTCGACATCCGCATCTACCCTGGTGTGCCGCATGGGTTCACCGGGCATCCAACCCCGATCGCGACTGCGGCAGTCGGCGACGTGACGGAGTGGCTGCGGCAGCGACTCGAATCTGGCAGGCCCACAACGCCTTCGCCGGACACCGGTGACCAGTCTGGGCGGGCGTGGGACGATGCGTCGTTGAAGGAACTCCGGCGAGCTGTCGCCGCGTCCGGCCCGGAACTCGTCGACCTGTTGAAGCAACGCCCCGTGCATGCGGTCCTGCAATACGTCGGCGACGCGGTGACCTCGGCCGTCGAGAACAAGGTGGCCGGGGCCGACGACGTGGCCGCCAAGTGTGCCAACGCGCTGCGTGCCCGGGGCTGGGACGGCGACGACGAGCTCGCCGCGCAGCTCGAGGGCGTCCTCGGCGGGCCCACCCCCATGCTCCGACCGATCGCTGTGACTCTCGAAGACATCGCCGATCTCCTCGAGGGCGATCTGCGCAATGGCGACGGGTACATCGACCTCCAGACCGGTATGCCGTGGGAGCAGAGCATGCTCGACGACGTGGGCAGCGACATGTTCGATGAGGACGAGTTGGAGGATTCCGACCGCTGGTTCTTTGTCGAGAACACCGGATCTCGGTCGGGTTACCGCGACATGGAGGACTTCCTCGATTCGGTGGTCGACGAGGCGCTCGTCGAGAAGCTCAGCATCGCGCTGGCCGGCAAAGGCGCGTTTCGTCGATTCAAAGACGTGCTGTTCGACTCGGGCTACGAATTCATCCGATATCGCATGTTCTCCGCCGAACGTAAACGTGGTCGTGCGCGACAGTGGTTGAGCAATAAGGGGTACCGTTCCGAGGAGCGCTCGGCCACATGACCAACACACCGCCGGCGACCGGCATGGACGCGCTGTCTATCCGACGTCGGCGCGTGTCGACACGGCCGGGGATTCATCGGGCTCGACGGCGCTTCGATGCACCCCGTCGAGGGACGGCACGCGCGACAGCCACGACGGCCAGTACCAGTTGTAACGACCCAGGATCTCCATCGTCGCGGGCACCAACAACATTCGCACCACCGTCGCATCGATGAACACTGCGGTGGCCAGCCCGAGCCCCATCGCCTTGAGGCCGCGGTCGTCGAAGAACACGAAGCTCGCGAACACACACACCATGATCGCGGCCGCGGCGGTGATCACTCGCGCCGTCTTCGCGAGGCCCTCGGTGACCGAGGTCGTCGGATCGCCGGTGGCCAGATAGCGTTCGCGGATTCGTGAAACCAGGAACACCTCGTAGTCCATCGCGAGACCGAAGGCGACGGCGAACAGCACGATCGGCACCCAGGCCTCGGTGGGACCGATCTTGCCGACCCCGATGAGTTCCATCCCCCAACCCCACTGGAACACCGCGACGATCACACCGAACGCGGCACCCAGCGAGAGCAGGTTCATCACGATCGCCTTGGTGGGGACGACAAGGGATCGAAAAGCCAACGCCAACAGCAGGAACGAGCAGATCAGCACTACCGCGACCATCAGCGGTAGCCGGTCGAGGGTGAGTTCGGCGAAGTCGCTGCCGCCGACGGCGGCGCCGGTGAGTTCCACCGGCAATCCGGATTCCGGGATGAGATCGGCTCGAATGCGATGCACCAGGTCCAGCGTCTCCGCATCCTGCGGGCCGGTCGTCGGCGTGACCGACAGCATCGCCACCGGAGTGCCGTCCACGCGACCCAGCGGGATCGGTGGACTCACCGTCGCGACCCCGTCGGTGCCCTCGAGCCGGGTGGCGAGTGCGTCGAGCTCGGCGACTCCCCCGGCGCCGTCAGGCAGTTCGGTGACCAGGTACAGCGGCCCGTTCGCGCCGGCACCGAAACCGCGGGCGAGATCGTCGTAGGCGATTCGGGTGGTGTCCTGCGCCGGCCGGTTGCCGGCATCGCCGAAGCCGAGTCGCAGGTCGAATGCCGGGATGGTCAGCACGATGAGGATCGCCAGGGCCACCAGCACCCCGCCCCATGGATGCCGCTGCACGGTCCGGCTCCAGCGTTGGGCCAGCGCGCCGTCGGCTCCGGGGCGGGTCCGCAATCCCGGAATCGCGAGCTTGTTGACGCGTGTGCCGATGATCGCGAGCAGCGCCGGCAACAGCGTGAGGGCGGCCAGCATCACCGCGAGCACACCGGCGCACCCGGCGAGGGTCATCGTTGGTCCGATCACTCCACCCTGGGTCAGCAGACCGGCGATGGCGATGGTGACCGTCGCCCCGGCGAAGGCGACCGATCGCCCGGCGGTGTTCATGGCGGCGAGCACCGCGTCGGGGACCGCGCAGCCATCGGCCAGGGCAGCGCGAAATCGCGTCAGGATGAGCAATGCGTAGTCGATGCCCACCCCGATTCCGAGCATTGCGGTAAGCGACACCGCAAAGCTCGGGGTATCGACCACGTTCTGCAATAGCAGGAGTACCGACGCGCCGACCCCGACACCGAACAGCGCCGTCACCAGGGGTAGTCCCGCGGCAATGACCGTCCCGAATGCGATGAGCAGGATGATCATCGCCAGACCGATGCCGATCGCCTCGCCCATGCCTGCCGGTGCCTCGTCGGCGAACCAGTCACCCGCGAAGTTCACACGGCTGTCCGGGGCATCGAACTGTGATGATGCATCCTTGATCTCGGCGACGAGATCCGCGCGCTCGCCATCAGATTGCGCTGGCACGGTCAGCGTGGTGTAGCCGACGGTGGCGTCCGAGGAGATCGCTGTGTCGCCGGTGACCTCGGCAGTGTAGAGGTCTGCCATCTGCGTGTCGGGATCGACGGCGGTGATCCGTTCACGGAACGCATCCACCTCGGCCCGGACCGCCGGGTTTCGCACGCCCCCGGGCACGGTCGGGGCGGTCGAGACAACGACGCGCGCCTCGTCGGCCGCCGATCCCCCGGCCGCGGCGTTGAGAGTGGCGAGCGCTCGGCCGGATTCGGTTCGTTCGTCGTCGGCGAAGTTCGTGATCGAGTCACCGCCGAAGATCCCTGCCAACACAACACAACTGACGAGCGCGACCGCCCACCCGGCCACCACCGACCAACGATTGCGAACCGTCCATCCCGCCACCGACGTGAACATGCATTGATGGTGACGTAGCGACTCCGCTCAGAGAATCAGGGAAACCACCCAAACTTTCCCTCGATATTCGTGGCTCACCCCTGACCCTTGTAGAACTGCCGCGCGGGAACACCCGCGAAAACCCGTGGAGAATCCGATTGGGCGGCGTTAGAGTGGGCATCGCGGCAGGCGATGGGTCCGCCGCCATGATCCAGGAGTGTGCGTTGATGACCGCCGGTAGGGCTGCCGAGTGCAGCGACTCATTCGTCCTCATTTCCCGGGCTCAATCCTGACTCGCACCACGAATCCTGCTCGTTCCGTCTGAGTTCGCCAGGCGTGGGTACCGACTCGGGAGGCCCCTCCGGCAAAGGTATCTCCCGTGTTTCCTGAACCCGAAACCCATCAACCCTCAACCCATTTCACTTCCGTTCCCGAGATGACCGTCGCCGACTTCGGTTGGGACACGAACCTCGAGAAGTCGTTCGCCGGCCACCGCGCCCACGGTTTGGTGCCGGCCCGGGTCGTGCGCGCCGAGCGTGGGCACTGCGACGTCGTCGCCGAGACCGGCCCGGTGCGGGCGGCAGCATCTCCCCCATCCACCGCAGCGGAATCGCTGACACCCTGCACCGGAGATTGGGTGGCACTCCGACCGTCCACCAGGACCGACACCGCGACAATCGTGGCGATCGTGCCGCGTCGGACCGCCGTGGTCCGAGCGTCCGCGGCGGGTACCTCACGGGGCCAGGTTTTGGCCGCCAATGTCGACACCGTTGTGGTGGTCGTCTCTCTCGCAGATCCGATCAAGCCAGGACGTATCGAACGGATACTGGCGCTGGCCTGGGAAAGCGGCGGCACTCCGGTGGTGGTGCTCACCAAGGCGGACCGATGCGCCGACGTCCCGCAGGCGTTGGACGAGGTGTCGGGCGTCGCGCCCGGGGTGCAGGTGCTGGTCACCAGCGCGACCAGAGGCGACGGTATGGACATCGTGGTCGGCGCGCTGGCGGGCACGGTCGTTCTGCTCGGACCGTCCGGAGTGGGCAAGTCCACTCTGGGCAACTGTCTGCTTGGCGAGAACCGGTTGGCGACCGGGGCGGCGCGCAGCAGTGACGGCAAGGGCCGCCACACCACCGCCTGGCGGGAGTTGTTGCCACTGCCCACGGGCGGAGTCCTCCTGGACACCCCTGGACTGCGGGGTGTTGGTGTTCTTGGGGTCGACGAGGGGCTCGACCAGACCTTCTCCGAGATCGTCGAACTGGCCGGCGACTGCCGATTCACCGACTGCGCACACACCGTCGAGCCAGGGTGCGCCGTCCTGACAGCCGTGGATTCCGGCGAAATCCCCCAGCGCCGCCTCGACAGCTACCGTCGACTTCTCCGCGAGAACGCCTACGTCGCCTCCCGTTCCGACGCCCGCCTTCGCGCTGAGCGGGAACGACACAACAAGAAGGAGATCGCGCGCATGCGACGAGCCATCAAGCGCCGGTCGGGCAACCGTCACCGCTGAGCACGTCGGCGACCACCCGGTCACTGCATGGGGACCGGCGCCGGCTTCCGGTCGCGAATCAGCCTCTCCCCAAGGTCGTAGTCGTCGTCGGCGTTGTGTGTCAGCACGCCGACGACGGCTTCGTCGGCCTCGTACCAGACGGTGAAACCCGAGCCGTGGTCGACGAGTCGACTGCGGTCGTATCCGTCACCCCACGCGTGATATTTGAGGGTCTCGTCGCCGATGGTCGTCCAGAACCCAGGGACCTGCGACCAGGCCGCGTCAGCCCCTGCGGCACGCCGACCGGCGACCGCACCTTGATTGGTCGCATCCTGCCAGTGCTCGATGGCGATCGGGCGTCGCGCGGTGGTGTTGACGCCCAGTGCCACGTCGCCGGCCGCGAAGACGCCGTGCCAGGAGGTCTGCATCCCGGCGTCGACAACGATGCGGGAGTGCTTGACCTCGAGCCCGCCGGTCTCGGCGATAGCACTGTTGGGTGCGACGCCGGTGGCCGCGACGATGAGATCGGCGTGCACGGACACACCATCGTCGAGCACGACGCTGTCGCCGGTGATCTCCTGCACCCTGGTGTCTCCGACGAACCGAGTGCCGGCTTTCTCCACCAGCGCCGCCAATCTCTGACCGGTTTCGGCGCCGAGGCGTTTCTGCTGCGGGAACTCGTCTGGTGCAACCAATGTCACCGAAAGACCCTGCATCGCCAGCGATGCCGCTGCTTCGCACCCGATGAATCCGGCGCCGATGACCACCGCGGAATCTGCCCGACGCGCCGCATCTCGCAGTTGTATCGCGTCTCGCTGTGACCGCAGTATGTGCGCGAGATCTCCACCGGGCACCGGCGGCGGCGTCGGACTGGCACCGCACGCGAGGATCAGTTCGGTATAGGGGTACCGCGCGCCCGCCGCGACAACGACGCGCTGCTCGACCTCGATCGCGTCGACGCGCGTGCCCGTCAACAATTCCACGCCATGATCGGCACACCACTCGGCACCGTCCCTGCTGACGTCCTCGGTTCCGCCGCGCAAGAACTCCTTGCTGAGCGGTGGACGGAAGTAGGGCCGATCCACATCGGCAGTGAGCATCCGTACCGGCACATCGTCGCAATACTCGCGAAACGCCGCAGCGGCGGCGACGCCGGCAGGTCCGCTGCCGATCACGATCAACCCTCGGTCATTCACCTGATGCGGGTACCCAATCGGCCGGATGCCGACA
Source organism: Gordonia sp. Z-3 (assembly GCF_036233855.1). Classification (NCBI taxonomy): domain Bacteria; kingdom Bacillati; phylum Actinomycetota; class Actinomycetes; order Mycobacteriales; family Gordoniaceae; genus Gordonia; species Gordonia sp. Z-3. Next base: position 63,382 of record NZ_JAZARS010000009.1, on the reverse strand, counting down.
CGTTGTGACCAGACTCGACGAAAGCGTCGCGTATCCACAGTCGTACTGTGTCGTCACATCCGTACGACGATCTTTCCCCGGACATGGCCGGACTCGCTGCGCCGTTGGGCGGCCGCGGCCTCGGCGAGGTCGAAGACCTCCGCGATCTCGGGCACGAGTTCGCCCGCGTCGCCGAGGCGCGCGAGCTCGGTGAGGTCAGCGACGTCGGGGCGCACCCAGATGTAGTGACCGCCGAACTCGTCGCGCGCCCGGGCATCGGTGATCGAGGCGACCGTTCCGCCGTCACGAAGTACGTCGGGCACCGGGTCGAGCGCGTCGCCGCCGACATAGTCCAGGACCACGTCGACACCCTCGGGTGCCAACTCACGTACACGTTCGACGATGCCCTCACCGTAGGTGATGGCCTCTGCGCCCAGGCTGCGCAGATACTGGTGGTTGTCCTCCGATGCTGTGCCGATGATCCGCGCGCCGATCGATCGGGCGATCTGAACCGCGAACGACCCGACTCCACCCGCGGCAGCATGGATGAGGACCGTGTGGTCGTGCTGCACACCGGCGCGGTGGGTCGTCTGATATGCCGTAAGGCCGGCGAGAGGTACCGCAGCCGCCTGCTCGAACGACCAGGTGGCCGGCTTGTGTGCGAGGGTTCGGACCGGCGCTGCGACCAACTCGGCGAACGTGCCGCCGGCGACGGTCCCGCCCACCACATCTTTGCGGACGTAGCCGAACACCTCATCGCCAACGCGGAATTCGGGTGTGTCCAGGCCGACCTGTTCGACGACTCCGGCCACGTCCCAGCCCGGGATGACTGGGAATACGCTGTCCATGATCGGGTCGAGGTGTCCTTCTCGCACCTTCCAGTCGACGGGGTTCACGCTCGAGGCATGGACGCGCACCAGCACTGAGTCCGGCCCGACTTTGGGCTCGGGCAATTCGGTGAGCTCCAAGACATCAGGCCCGCCGAAGCGGGAGTACGTGATCGCGCGCATGTTGGTGTCGATCCTCGCTTTCCAGTACAACAACAGCCAGAGGTAACGCCGAATGTGGATACCCACTGGACAAGAGTGCGACACATTGCACGAGAACGAGCGTCGAGCCGTGACGCGCACTCGAACCGCTCCCGGCGAATCGGATTGTCCGGCCGAGGACTTGGTGGGTTGTAGTCGCGGATCTGCCGCTGTGGCACCGAACGTGTCGTACCCCGTCGATACTCTGGATTTGTTCGATGACGCCGCGCCGGTGCCGCATCCTCCGATGCTGGTGGACCGTTGTTGTCGGATCCCATCGTTAGCCTGACTGTAGTTCCTGATTCGTTGGCCGCCGCCGTCTCAAAAGAAGGGTCGTCTGGTGTTCTCCTTCACCGATCACGACGCCGATGACACCGTGTTGTCGGCGCCGCTCGATGGTGTCGCCGAACAGATGGCCTACGCCGAGGGTGTGCGCGACACGCTGCGCTTGAGCCGCCAATCCGAGGCCCGCACCGTGCTCGGTGCCGGCATGATCGGCGACCGCGCCTACAACGACCGCATGAACGGACAAGGCCCACACGCCAACTCCAGCTCCCACACCGCAGCCCACAAATACGCCATCGGCGAGATCTCCCTGCAACTGGGCATCACCCGCGGCAAAGCCGGCGAATGGGCCTCACTGGCACACATGCTGGCCGACTTGCCCAAAATCCGGTTGGCCTACCTCGCCGGAGACTTCAGCACCCACCGCGTCACCGAACTGGCCACCAGCTCGCAGACCGCCCCCAAAGGCAACCTGCGACCACGCCTCAACGACATCCTCGACGAAGCGCTCGGCCCCCGACCCACCCCCACGACAACAGATGACGAACCCGCCACAGACGGGCAGACCGGCGCCCACGACGACGCGAGCACCGACGACACGGATACGGGTGACGACCCGGGCTCCACGGACGACACAGTTGACGAGAAGACACCCGAGGATCCGGCCGACGCGCCCGTCGATTTCGAAGACATCGCCCTGGAACTGGCCTACCGGCCCACTCCCGACACCGTGCTGCGCGACGAACTCGACAGCGCGTTGATCAGTCTGGACCCCGACGCCCACGCCCAGGCCCGCGAGGACGTGGCTCAAGCCTTCCAGAACGTCACTTTCGCCAAAGAAGCCTTCGGCCACGTGCAAATGTCGGCCTGCCTGAGCGCCGAACACGCCATCCACCTCCAACACCGCATCGCCGACCTCATCGCCGAACGGGTCTGCCGCCGCGACCCGCGCCGCGTCGGACACCGACGCGCCATCGCCCTCGCCGAAATCCACAGCGTCCCCGACGTGCGCCTGGAATGCGCATGCGGTTACGACACCTGCACCGCCCGCACCCGCAAGCAGGCCGCCAACGCGACCCCGTCGGCCGCGGTCGACGACAACAAGGTCACACCCGAGACCACGGCCACACACGGCCCGACCATGCCAGCGACGACCACGCCCGAAACAACCACGCCCGAAACGACACCGCCCGAAACGACACCGCCCGAAACGACATCGGCGGAAGCGACATCGGCGGAAGCGACATCGGCGGAAGCGACATCGGCCGAAGCGCCCAGAGAACAGCCCGGCATCGATGAAGCCGGTGTCGGTGAGGACAGCGCCCGCGGGTGCGAGATACGAGTGGGCGATGCCGAAAGTTGCACGGGCGATACTGTTCTCACCGACGAGACCGCGCTCGAACCGTCGTCCCGGGATGGGTCGGCAGCCGACTGTTCGCGCGCCGGCAACTCAGACGACGTCACATCCCCTACAGCCGAGCCATCCCCTTGTGACGATCCCCGCGGCCGCCGCGCCGAGTGTCGTCGTCCCGAACCCGTCGAAGCACTGGGTAGGGACGGCACTCCAGTCCACGATCCGCTCGGCGCCCGCCCGAGTGGCACCCACCCAGAAACTGCCACGCCAATCCTGACCTGTCCCGAGACCCTGGCGGTCGGCGACGCTCTGCGTGCACGGCTGCGACGAGCACACGCAGGCCTCTGCAGACCGTCGGCGACACCGCGCGCCGGAGTGATGTACCTCTATCGCGACCGACGCTGCCGACACCCCTAGAAGCTGCCCCCTCGGGGCGAGGGGTATCAGCGAACACGAGATTTCAACCGACTTCCCGCAGGCCGGCAACTGGATTATGCGTCCCCGCAGTTCCGCACGGATCAAGGCGCGCGTTCCCCGCCACCGGAGGAGATTGCGGTCCGGATCAGCGGCAGTTCGGCGACGTCCCGAGCACCGTGCACAGCGCGTTGAGCGATTCGGGCTGCGCCCGGTAGTAGACGTTCATCCCGCGTCGCTCTGGGGTCACCATGCCTGCCTTACGGAGTTGGCCGAGGTGATGGCTGGTGGTGGCCTCGGTCAGCCCGAGGCCGGTCGCGAGGTCACATGTGCAGATCCCATCCGCGTTGTCGGCGAGAAGAATCGACAGCAACTTGATGCGTGCCGGATCTGCGAGCGCTTTGAGTCGCAGTGCGATCTCGAGGGCAGTCGCGTCGTCGACGGGGGCCGCGGAGACGGGTGTGCAACATATTGGCGCGCTGACATCGATGACGGGCAGAGACTTCGGCATCCACTCACCCTACGCGGTGTATTGACATATGTCGAAAAGGTGGCACTCTGGATTCTGTCCGGTAATTCGATATATGTCTCACTCCAGATTGGTGGTAGGTCATGTCCCGCATGCAACTCGCTCTGAACGTCGACGATGTGGATCAAGCTGTCGAGTTCTACTCGAAGCTGTTCGACACTGCACCGGCGAAGCTCAAGCCGGGATACGCGAACTTCGCCATCGCCGATCCGCCGTTGAAGCTGGTACTTCTGGAGAACCCCGGGCGGGGTGGCTCGATCAACCATCTGGGCGTGGAAGTCGAGACGAGTGAGCAGGTGCATGCCGAGATCGAGCGGCTCTCGAGCGCAGGTCTTTTCACCGACGAGGAGATGAACACCACCTGTTGTTTCGCCACGCAGGACAAGGTGTGGGTGACCGGCCCGGGTGAGGAGAAGTGGGAGGTCTACACCGTGCTCGCCGACGCCGATCGGTTCGGTGACAGCCCCAAACAGTTGGCGCACAACGATTCGAGGCAGGCCGGCCCGGCGCAGAACGACGTCACGGAGCAGATCACTTGCGATTCGGTCTGTTGCAGTAGCGACGCCGTGGCCGCCGACAGCTCGGCCGATACCCGGGCCGCGTGTTGCTGACCTGATGAGTGGAGCGGATGCCCGCGGTGGCGGCCATCTGCTCCACCGCCCGGATCAGGAAGCGAGTCGTCGCGACAGGTCTTTGATCCGATCGATCAACTCGTCGCGGATGCGTCTCATCCTTTCGATCCCGTCGATGCCGTGCAACGACGGTTCGTCGATTTCCCACACCTCGACCACGATGCCTTCCGGTGCATCGATCACGGCCGACGTTCCGACCATGACAGTCATGTCCACGGATCGCATGAGTTCGTCGGTGAGTTGACGAGGTGTATGTCCGGTGATGTCGGCGCCGACCTCGGCGAGCGCCTCCGCCGACAGATCATTGGGCGCAGCACCGATCTTGGCCGCGGTTCCCGCCGAGGAAGCGGCGATGGATCCTCCGACGAACGTCCGTGCAAGGCCTTCGGCCATCACCGATTTGCCCCGATTACTGACACAGACGAACAGCACCGACCGCGGTTGACTCACCGCGAGGCCTGCTTGCCGGCGGTGTCGAACTCTTCGAGGAGTTCGACGACCAGCTCGCGAATTCGGTCTCGGATCGGCCGCACCGCGTCGACCCCTTTGCCGGCGGGGTCGTCGAGAGCCCAATCGCGGTAACGCACACCGGGAAACACCGGACACGCGTCGCCGCAGCCCATGGTGATGACCACGTCGGAGGTTTCCACCGTCTCCGAAGTCAGGATCTTGGGTGATTGGGCCGAGATGTCGATGCCGAGCTCGGCCATCGCATCGACGGCGGCAGGATTGATGGTCTCGGCGGGCGCAGACCCGGCCGAGCGGACTTCAATCCGATCGCCGGCCAGCGCCGCGACGAAGCCCGCCGCCATCTGGGAGCGGCCGGCGTTGTGAATACAGACGAACAGCACGCTGGGCCGTTGCTCAGCCGGCTTCTCAGACATCGCGAACAGACTCCTTCGGTTGATCCAGGGACGGCTGGCGCAGATCAGTGAAGCGGTTGCGCAGGGCGAGTGAGACATAGACGAGCGCCACCAACACCGGGACCTCGATCAGCGGCCCGATCACTCCGGCCAGCGCCTGACCGGACGAAGCGCCGTAGGTGGCGATCGCGACCGCGATCGCAAGTTCGAAGTTGTTGCCCGCGGCGGTGAACGCCAATGTGGTGGTGCGCGCATAGCCCAGGCCCATCACCGCGCCGAGGACGAAACCGCCGCCCCACATCACCGCGAAGTAGATCAACAACGGCACCGCGATTCGCACCACATCCCACGGCTGGGAGGTGATCTGTTCGCCCTGCAATGCGAACAGGATGACGATCGTGAACAGCAGTCCGTACAGTGCCCACGGTCCCAGTCGCGGCAGGAACGTGCTCTCGTACCATTCCCGGCCCTTGGCGCGTTCCCCCAGACGGCGGGTCACGAAGCCGGCGAGCAGCGGGATGCCGAGGAAGATCAGTACCGATTTGGCGATCTGCCAAGGGGAGGTATCGATCGTGGTCTGCTCCAGTCCGAGCCATCCGGGCAGCACCGAGAGATAGAACCAGCCGAGGACGGCGAACATGATGACCTGGAAGATCGAGTTCAACGCGACGAGGACGGCGGCCGCCTCGCGATCGCCGCAGGCGAGGTCGTTCCAGATGATGACCATCGCGATACATCTCGCGAGCCCCACGATGATCAAACCCGTGCGGTACTCCGGGAGATCCGGTAACAGCAGCCACGCCAACGTGAACATCAGCGCCGGGCCGATTACCCAGTTCAACACCAGAGAGCCGATGAGAAGGCGCCGGTCTCCGGTCACCGAGTCCAGTCGGTCGTACCGGACCTTGGCCAGGACCGGGTACATCATGATCAGCAAGCCGAGGGCGATCGGCAGTGATATTCCGTCGATCTCCACCTCTGCGAGCGCGTCGCCGAGACCGGGGACGCCCCGACCGAGCAGCAGGCCGGCCACCATCGCCGCCCCGATCCAGACCGGCAGAAATCGATCCACGACCGACAACCGTCCGGCGACTGCGGTGTCTGTCGCGCTCACTCGGCAACCTCACACGATGTCGGCTCTCCCACCACGGCCGCGAGGTCGCTCAGCACGGCGGCGAGCTGTGCCAAAGCGTCGGAGTTGACGCGGTAGTACACCCACGTGGCGCGTCGTTCGCTGGTCACCAGTCCGGCTTCCCGCAGCACCTTGAGGTGATGTGAGATCGTCGGCTGCGACAGATCGAAAGGACCCGAGATGTCACAGACGCACGCTTCGCCACCGGGCGAGGCGGCGACCTCGCCGAGGAGGCGCAGCCGCACGGGATCCCCGAGCGCCTTCAGCGCCGGCGCCCACGACCCCGCCCGTTCCGGGGTCATACCGCCCCCGATGGCGGTCAGGACAAGCTCTTGATTCGACATGCGTCAATATTCACATACGTCGAAGTAAGGGGTCAATGTGCTGAACCCAAAGTTCATCATGACGTCATTCGCGCAGCTGCGGTCACCCCCATTGAGTAGCCGTCGTAGTGGGCGGCCCGCCCGGTAGGACGCGCGGGCCGAGAAAATGGACGATGTCGAGCGCGGTCATGACCGCCAATCGGCGTTCGCCGGGCGGGTGCCCGAGCAATTCGGTCGCCTTGCCGACGCGTTGCAAGATGGTGTTGCGATGCGTGTGCAGGCGTTCCGCCGTTGTCGACGCGTTGTCGGCCTCGGACAGATACACCCGCAGCGTTGTGCGCAGACGGTCGGCACGCTCGCCGTCGGCGGCGAGTGCACCCAGCGTGTCGGAGACGAACTGACTGGCGGCCCGTTCGTCACGCGCCAGAGCCGCGATGGGTGCGATGTCACCGAAGGTGACCAGACGGTCGCCACCCGCATTCTCGGCGACCAGTTGCTCGACGACCAGGGCGTCCGCGTGCGACGACCGGAATCCCGCTAGCCCCCAGCGGGTGGGCCCGACGGCAACTCGTACGCCCGTGGGTGCCGCATTTGCCGCATCGCGGAGGCGATCGACGGTTGCGTCGCCTTCCCTCGGTAACCACGCCCACATCGTGCGAACGCCTGCGGAGATGTTCAGCGGTGGTCGAGCCCCCAAGGCACGGGCCAGAGATGCCGCAACCGATTCCAGGGTGCCGTCATCGCCGACCGGATCGTCGAGCCACAACACCACTGCGGTGTGGTCACGTGCGACCTCGTAGCCCAGCCGTCCCGTCGCGACCCGCTCGTCGATCGGTGCGCCGTCCAAGATCAGCCGGACGGTCTCGGTCCGCCGGGCGAGTGCGCCCCCGAGCATCTCTTCGCGCAGTCGTTGCGCCTCGGCCACCAGATCGAGCAGGACCCGGTCGACATAGGTGAACATCGCCTCGGCGAATCGCTCGATGACGGCGACGAGTTCCGGGCCCGGGGGCACGACCATCGGCGCGATCTGCATGAAACGCTGCCACACCGCGGTCTGTCCTCGCCGGTACGACTGAAACATCACATCGAGCTCCAGCCCACGGCGCACAACTGTGCGCAGGATCTCGCGAGCCTCGGTCGGCGGTGTGTCCGGCAGTGGGCCGCTCGGGTCGTCACGCAGGTTTCGCAGTACATTCTCGATGTTGGCCCGATTGCTCGCAGACATCTCCTCGGTGATGGCACGATCTGCGGCGAGACTGGGCACGATCTCGGAAACGGACTCATTCATCGCGTCGACCAGATCGTCGAGTTCCTCGAGCATGCGCCCGGCGATGTCGCTGATCAGTGAGACGTCGACATCAGCCATCAACCCAGCATATGTCGGATCTTCCATAGAGGGACGCAATCAATGTGTGAACCACCATAGATCGCGGTCCTTGGTTCCCATACCGTGATGACGGTCACGATCGACGGAGATCACAAAGGAGCCTTGCGATGGTCCCCACCACACCGCCCACCGACACCGACACCGACACCGACTTTGACGTCGTCATCATCGGCGCCGGTATCTCCGGCATCGGAGCCGCCCACCATCTCAAGACAAAGCGTCCGTCCACGTCGTTTGCGATCCTCGAGGGTCGTTCGGCACTCGGTGGTACCTGGGACCTCTTCCGGTACCCCGGCATCCGCTCCGATTCGGACATGCCATCCTTCGGATTCGGTTTCAAGCCGTGGACACACCGACAGTCCATCGCCGACGCGCACGTCATTCTCGATTACCTGAACGAGGCCGTCGACGAGAACGGCATCCGCGCGCACATCCGCTACAACGCCAAGGTTGACGGCGCCGACTTCGACTCGGCCACCGGACGTTGGACGATCCGCACCACCGACGCCGAGACCGGCGACCCCATCACGTACACAGCGCGATTCATCTACTCCGGGACCGGTTACTACAACTACGAGGCGGGCTACACACCTGAGTTCCCGGGCCGTGACACCTTCCGCGGCCAGGTCATCCACCCCCAGCACTGGCCCGACGATCTCGATTACACAGGTAAGAAGGTGGTGGTGATCGGCAGCGGCGCCACCGCGGTCACCCTGATCCCGGCGATGGCCGCACAGGCCGCCCACGTCACGATGTTGCAGCGCTCCCCGAGTTATGTCCTGTCCCTGCCCGGCGAAGACGTGATCGCGAACACGATGAACAAGCTGGTCGGGCCCGACAAGGCCTACCGAATCATCCGGCGCAAGAACATCGCACTCAACCGGGGCATCTTCAAGGCGAGCAAGCGCGCGCCGAAGGTCGTTCGCAAGCTGCTGATGGCCGACGTGAAGCGGCGCCTACCCAAGGGCTACGACGTCGACACACATTTCAACCCGAGCTACGACCCGTGGGATCAGCGCCTGTGCATGGTGCCCAACGGTGATCTGTTCACTGCGATCTCATCCGGTAAGGCCTCGGTGGTCACCGACCACATCGATGCCTTCACCGAGACCGGCATCGCGCTGACATCGGGACAGCACCTCGACGCCGACATCATCGTCACCGCCACCGGTCTCGACATCATGCCGTTCGGCGGCATCGACCTGAGCGTCGACGGCGAGCAGGTCGATGTGTCCGACACGGTCGTGTACAAGGCGATGATGCTCAGTGGTGTCCCCAATTTCGTGTTCGCGATCGGATACACCAACATCGCCTGGACCTTGAAGGTGGACCTCATCTGCACCCATATGATGCGGCTCCTCGCTCACATGGACGAGCACGGTATGGACGTCGTGACCCCCGTGCTGACCGACTCGACGATGGAGCGTACTCCGCTGCTCGACATGAGCTCGGGATACGTGCAGCGGCGTATCGGGACGTTTCCGAAGGCCGGAACCGCCGGACCGTGGACCGTCAAGATGGCTTACGAGGCCGACATCGAGCGTCTCGAGCACGGCCCGGTCGCCGACCCCGCGCTGAAGTTCGAGTCGACTCGGCTCGAGACCGCCGCTGTCGCATCATGAGTGCCCTGCGTTCCGACATCACGTTCACCAGCCATGGGGTGCGCTGTGCCGCATGGCATGTGCGAGCCACCTCCGATGGCCTCGCCAGGAAAGGGAGGCGGCCGTGTGTGGTGATCGGACACGGCTTCGGCGGAACGCGTGACACCGCCTTGCTCGATTTCGCGGAGGGTTTCGCCGACGCCGGCATCGACTCGCTCGTATTCGACTACCGCGGCTTCGGCGCGTCCGACGGCACATCTCGCCAAGCCGTGTCCTACCGGAGGCAGCGTCAGGACTACCACGCCGCCGTCGACGCGGCCCGCCGGCTGCGGAGTGTCGACCCCGACCGGATCGCGCTCTGGGGCACCTCCTACTCAGGTGGCCACGTCCTTGCCGTCGCGGCAGTCGACCCGCGGGTCGCCGCGGTGGTGTCACTCGTGCCTGCACCTGACGGCGCGGCGGCGGTGTGGCAGATCGCTCGCTGCGCCGGACCGGTTGCGCCGCTCAAGCTGATCGGCCACGGACTGCGGGACGTGCTTCAGACGCTGACCGGCGGCTCGCCGCATCAGATCCCGCTGGCTGCGCAGCCGGGCTCGCTCGCTGTGCTCGCCGCTCCCGGCGCGCTGGAGGGTTATGAGGCCATCGGTGGCCCCACTTGGCGCAATGAGGTGTGTGCGCGAACCTCGCTGGAGGTTGCGTTCAACCGGCCGGTCACACACGCGCCGAAGATCACCTGTCCGACGCTCGTGCAGATCGGCAGCGAGGACCGAGTGGCTCCCCCACACGCCGCCCGCAGGGCGGCCCGTCGCGCCGGCGGCCCAACCACCGTGCTGGAGTATCCCGTCGACCACTTCGATGTGTATCTCGGTCCGTGGCAGCAGAAGGCGCTCGCAGACGAAGTCGATTTCTTGGTCGGTGCATTGGCGTGACGCCGGCGATCGCGCTTGACAGTGATGCTGCAACAAGTGATAAGCGACGCGTGCGAAGTCGCAGACGCCTTGGGGTTCATGCGAGAAGCTGGAGCTGGCGGCCCACCTGCTCATCGAGTTCACACATCGGCAGCCGCACCGGCGCACGACCCGGGAGGTGCGGTCAGGCGTTGATCGGCTCTACCCGAGACACTCGGCGTGTGCCGTGCGTCGACATAGTGAAGGACATACACTCACCGCAGCGGAGCCGCCCGGCGTAACGAACCAGCCGACCGGATCAGGTCTCTGGGTTCGACGAAAGGTGGCGCAGGGTGTCGGTGGCGGCGCGCATCGACGGCTTCCAGCGTCGCTACCCCAAGACGGGGTATCCCCTCGCTGTCGCGTACAAATTCTTCGACGATCAGGGCGGCTACCTTGCCGCACTGATCACCTACTACGGTTTCATCTCGCTGTTCCCGCTGATGCTGGTGTTCACCTCGGTGCTCGGTTTTGTCCTCGAGGGCAATCCTGAACTCCAGAGGCAGATTGTCGATTCGGCGCTCTCGCAGATCCCGGTGGTCGGTGAACAGTTGGGCGAGCAGGGCCAACTCAGCGGGTCGGCGACCGCGGTGACCATCGGTGTGGTGAGTGCGATCTATGGCGCGCTCGGGGTGTCCGTCGCCATCCAGAATGCGATGAACATCGTGTGGGCGGTGCCGCGCAACGAACGACCCAATCCGATCCAGGCGCGACTCAAAGGTGCGATGTTGCTGTCGACGGTGGGGCTGGCAGTCATCGGACTGACCGTCCTCAACGGTGTCATTGCCTCCATCGACCTCGTCGGTAACGGTCGTGTGCTGGCGATCGTGGGGCCAGTGATCCTGTATGCGGGGGTCTTCGTGGTCGGATTCCGGTTCGGCACCGCCCGCGACGTGAGTGTTCGTGACGTGCTGCCCGGCGCGATCGTCGCCGCGATCGGATGGCAGGCGTTGCAGACCTTTGGCAGCGTGTTCGTCCAACGCGTCATCGCAAACGCCAGCGCCACCAACGGGGTGTTCGCCGTTGTGCTGGGTCTGCTCGCCTTTCTGTACCTGGCATCGGTGATGGCCGTGGTGTGCATGGAGATCAACGCAGTGCGCGTGGATCGCCTGTACCCGCGGTCGCTGTTGACGCCGTTCACCGACAACGTGGTACTGACCCGGGGTGATCGAGCCGCGTATCAGGCACAAGCGCAGGCGCAGCGCCACAAAGGATTCCAGGAGATCGATGTGAAGTTCGGTCGGCACGAGCGTGACGACGCGCGATCCCACGACGACTCGCCGCCGGAGGAACCGTGACGTGAGTTCGGCGCGGCGGAGACGACTCGACCCGGTTACGCCGCACTGTGGTGTGGCACGCTGTGACATTCTGGGAATGTGACGACATCTGACGACATCGGCGGCGTACGGTACGACACTTTCCACGGGCTCGACGCGGTCGTGGTGGAGACACCGCAGGCGGTCGCCGTGATCTCCCTGTTCGGTGGGCAGGTCGTGTCATTCCTCCCGGCGGACGCTACCGCCGACGTCATCTGGCTGTCTCCCCTGCTCGCCGCACCGCCCACCCCGATTCGAGGCGGCGTGCCACTGTGTTGGCCGTACTTCGCGCGCGAGGGACAGCCCGACGATGCGCCGTCACACGGATACGCCCGCACCGCGCGGTGGGATGTGATCGGTGGGCGGGCAAACGGATCCGAGGGTGTCGAGCTCGTATTGGCACCGCAGGAGATCCCCGAAACACTTCTGCAGGCGCAGCTGACCGTGCGAGTGGGTGCCGCCCTGGAGCACGAACTACGCACGCACAATCCGAGTTCCGAACCGGTGACGATGACCGAGGCCTTCCACAACTACTTCCGGGTGGCAGACGTCGGGTCGGTACGGGTCGGCGGCCTGGACGGGCTGAGCTACCTCGACAAGTTCGATGGTATGAGATCGCATGCTCAGCAAGGCGATTGGGTGCTACCTGGCGATGACCCGCGTAGCGACCGGGTTTACCCCGCAGCGGGCGGGCGGTACCGGCTCATAGATCCCGGGCTGGGACGGGTGATCGAGGTGACCGTACGCGGTGGTCGGAGCGCGGTGGTGTGGAACCCCGGTGAGTACGGCGCTGCGGGTATGACCGACGTCGGTCCGCACTGGCATGAGTTTCTGTGTGTCGAGGCGGCCAACGCCGGTCCGGACTCGATCGTCGTGCCGGCCGGCGGCACCCACACACTGAGCCAGACGATCTCGGTCAGTGCCCGATGACGCCGCGGCTACTGCGGGACATCACACTCCTTGGTGTAGGACACGTCGATGATCACCTGGACCTCGTCGGCGACCTTGAGTGAACCCATCATCAGAGAGTATGGGCGCACGCCGAAGTCGGTCTGCGCGAGGATGGTCTCCGACCTGATGTCCCATCGATCATCGGTCTCCGTGACCAGCAGTTCGACGGCCTGGGCGCGGCGTCTTCCGTGGACGGTTAGGGTCCCGTGGGCACGGAAACCCTCATCGGTCGCGGTGATCGCCTCCGCGACAAAATTGATCTCGCCGAACTTGTCCGCTTCCAACGACTTCAGCGCATTGACCCGGGCCACCGCTCGCTCGGCGCCCGTCATTGGCGTCAGTCCGCCGGTGCCGGAGACGACCGTGAGCGAGTCGACCAGCACGACCGCCTCGAGCCCGACCGGCACCCCGGCCGCCCAGGTGACGTCGGCCGACCACTCGCGCATCTCGATGATCAGGCGGTGGCCGGCACGGGCCGCACGACCGGCGACATCGGTGTACACGGTTACCGAACCCGAGGACGCGGTCAGATGCCAGGTCGTGTCCGTCACGGGTGCCAGCCTACGGGTCGACCATGGGTCTGCGGGGCCACAAACCTGCGCACCCGGCCAATATGGGCGTCTGGCCACACGCGCCTCGGCGGGCCCCGTAGCATCGCGCCGATGAATGAAGACAGGATCACGCTCTCCATCGATGATGCCGGCGTCGCGCAGGTCACCCTGAATCGGGCGGACAAGCACAATGCGCTCGACGGGGCGATGTTCGACGCCCTGCTGGAGGTCACGTCCACTCTGCGCGACGAGCGGCGGGTGCGTGCGGTCGTTGTGCACGGAGCCGGCAAGAGCTTTTGTTCGGGACTCGACATCACCAGTCTCGGTCAGGGCGGTGGTGCGTCGTCATTGCTGGACCGCGACGACGACAGCATCGCCAATCGGGCACAGCGCGTGTCCGTCGACTGGGCGTCGGTACCCGCCCCGGTCATCGCGGCGATCACCGGCAACTGTTTCGGTGGTGGGCTGCAGATCGCGCTCGGTGCCGACATCCGGTACTCGGCCCCCGACGCCCGGCTGTCGATCATGGAGATCAAGTGGGGGCTGGTCCCCGACATGGGTATCACCCAGGCCCTCCCGCGGCTTCTCCCGGCGGATGTTGCGAAGGAGCTGACCTTCACCGGTCGGATCGTCTCGGGAACCGAGGCGCAGGCGATGGGGCTGGTGACGCGCGCTGTCTCCGATCCGCTGACCGTGGCACTCGAACTCGCCCACGAGATCGCGGCGAAGTCGCCCCACGCGATCCGTGCCGCGAAGAACCTCTACGACCGCACGTGGTCGGGGGCTGATTCGGCGGCCGCACTGAGACTCGAGAGCGAGCTGCAAGTGGGTCTGATGGGTTCGCCCAATCAGCTCGAAGCGGTGCATGCCGGTATGGCGCGGCACGCGCCGGTCTTTGCCGACCCGGACTGACGGATCCGTTGTGGCCGAAGACGGCTCGTCACGCCGATCCGCCACCCAGCCGTGCCAGACGATCCAGGCCGTCCGGTGAGCACTCGGCGAGCAGGGCGAGTGCCGCACGGATCTCCGGGGTGTCGCGCACCGACGGGTCGATGCGCGACGGGTTCAACGCGCATCGGTCGGCCCACGCGGCGATATCGGTTTCGGCGGTGAAGGTCCGGCTGGCGATGCTGCCGCGTGACTGCATGTGAATCCAGTCACGCGGGTTGTCGGACAGGCGATTCGGCGGACACAGTCGGTTGCGTTCGCGGTCGTCGTCGCGGGTGGCCGCGACATAGCCGGCGAGGGCCGCGTTGAAGCACGGGAAACCGGCCCGGATCGGTTGCAGTCGGATCCGGTCGGTGCCGAAGATCGGAACGAGTGGCGGATAACGCAGGCCCGACGCCGCGCAGTGCACCACCACGGAATCCGGCGGCAGGTTCACCGACCCACGCTCCAGAACGATCTCGTGCGCGGTGACCGCGCGGATGTGTCCGAGCCGCACCACCCGTTCGATGGTCCGCAGCAGGTCCAGTTCCCATTCGGCGAGCGTCGGAGCCTTCGCCATCGTCGGGATCACTCCCTGGTCGATCCGAAGCATCACACCGGCGTCCTCGAGCCGCGCAAACAGGTCGTCGCTGGAGGCGGCCTGCGCGGCAGCTGTCATCATGTCCGTGGCCAAGCGCAGTGCCACCAGCGGATCGGGCTGCACCACAGACCGATTCAACATCCACGGTTCGCGCGGGCGGACCCACATGATGCGGTCGGGATCGACATCGTGGCCGAGCAACCACACGATGGCGTCGGTGGCCGTCTTCCCCGCACCCGCGATGACGAAGTGACCGGGCGCCTCGGACAGTCGTGCCAGTTCGCCGACCGGGATGACCGGCACATCGTCGGCGACGGTGAACGGGGCCGCAGTGGTGGCCGGGATCGTCGGCGCGGAGTACGTCGCATCCACCACCCGGCGGCGGACATCGATCGAGCACGTGCGACCGGAGACCCGCGACGTGACCAGTTGGGTGCCGTCAGCACAGTGATGGTCACTGGTCGGGAGAAAGGTGACCTGCCCCGAAGCGACCAGTCGTCGCACGACGTCGTCGAAGTAGGCGACTATTTCGGACTGTCGAGCGCGTTCGCCGAGGCCCCGCTCCGGACCGCCCTGCTGGACGGCGCCGGTGCCCAATACCGTGGATGCCACCCCGTAGAAGACCGACGCCTGATGCACTTGCACGAAGGGGTAAGCGTCGAGCCAATGCCCGCCGGCCGTGTGCCGGCGATCGACGAGGGTGACGTGTACGTCGGAATGAGCCACCAGCGCGTCGGTGAACGCCATCCCCATCGCGCCCGCACCGACGACCAGGTAGTCGGTGCTCAGTGTTGCGTCCACCATGGTGTGCCTTCCTGCCACCCGACACGAGCGCTGGTCTGTGCGGATCGTATCCGAGAACGTCCATGTGACGCCGACGCTTGACCTTGACACCGTGACAACCTGTTGGATGGTCGGTGAAGGAGGTGATCGTGATGATCACGAACGACCAGTACCACCAGGTGAGCGGCGCGTTTGACGCTGCGAGCGCGTCCACGCGGCTGAAGGCTGCGCTGACGGCGGGAACGAGTGCCGACGAGCGATTTCTGGACATCCTCGTGGCGCGCAGCGGGGTGGAGCCGGATTTCTTTGTCCGCGACATGATGACGTGGGCGTTGTGCAGGTTGCCATCCGGACCGGTGCGCGTCCGGCTTGTCGGCGAGCTGACCTCCGACAATCCGCGCGCACGCGCTCAGGCCCTGCATACGCTGTCCAAGATCGGTGATCCACAGGTGTTCTCGAACGTCGCCGCGATGATCCACGACCGCGACGACGAGGTGGCACGGACCGCCTGGCGGGCCGCGGTCTCGTTGGTCGACCACGGTCACGATGACGACGACGCACGCGCACTCGCCGCGCAGCTGGGCATCGAGTTGGGGCGGGGAGATGACCAACTGCAACTGAGTCTGTCGAGGGCGTTGTTGGCCCTGGGCGAGGCCGCGCAGCAGGTCGTGGCCGACGCCGCATCCCACGCGGACGAGCACGTCCGCGCGCACGCTGCGGCAACCGAACGCCTGATCCGTGATCCGGATTCGGCATTCGTTCTGTCGGTCGACGCAGCCCGGCGGGTGTCGGTGGGTGCGCAAGCGTAGGCTGCGCAGATGCTGATCGGCGAGGTGGCGCAGCGCTGCGGTGTCAGTGCGCGGATGCTGCGCCACTATCACCGGTTGGGGCTGGTGACCCCCACCGGCCGCACGACTGGCGGCTACCGCCAGTACTCGGCGGACGACGTGCGCCGGCTCTTCCACGTGGAGAGTCTGCGCACGCTGGGGCTGACGCTCGAGGAGGTGAAAGAGGCTCTCGCCGAACCCGATTTCTCCCCGGACGACCTCATTGACGACGTGATCTCCCGGACGCGCGAGCGGATCGAGGCCGAACGCCAGTTGCTGGCCCGCCTGGAACGGGTGCAACACCATGCACCGAACGACTGGGCGGACGTCGTACGTGTCGTCACCCAGGCCCGCGCATTGGAGTCCGACTCCGGTGCCCGACGTCAGCAGGCCGTGCTCGCACCCACCGACGACATCGCGATCGCGGTCGACGATCTGGTGGCCGCGGTCCTCGCCGAGGCAGACGTGAATGTCTCCGGTGCTCTTCGTTGGGCCCTGGCGCGCACCGGTGTTCGTGCCCTCGACGGGTTGGTCACCGGCCTCCGATCGACCGAGGTGACCATCCGACGCCGTGCGGTCCTGGCCATCTCGGGCATCGACGTCGCGGAAGCGACGGCACCATTGCGCAGCGCTCTCGACGACGTCGATGCCGACGTTCGCGACCGCGCGGCCATCGCGCTGGCCCAGCGCGGCGATCCCGCCGGGGCGTCAGTGTTGGTCGCGATGGTGAACACCGGGCGACGCGATGTCGAAGCGGCCGAGGCGCTGGGCCGTCTCAGCGCTCACGGTTGCACCGACGCCGCCCGGCTCCTCGGAGATGCCCTGGCGGCGGCGGACGCCGGATCACGACTGCGGATCACTCAGGCGCTCGGTGAGATTGACTCCCCGACGGCCGACGGGCTGCTCGTCGCGTTGACCACGGACCCGGACCGAACCGTCAGGGCGACCGCTGCGGTGATCCTCGACGCGCGGCCGCGGCGGTGACTACCTGTCTGCGCCGGCCACGAATGCGTCGATCTGGTTGATCGCGCTGGATGCACCTTCGACCATTCCCATCTCGAGGACTTTCTGCAGTCCCTCGGCGGTTTCGTAGGTGCTGGTGTAGGTGGCCACCGTACGACCGTCCTCGTCGCGGAATCGATAGACGTTTCGCGAGACCGGCAATGACTCGACCGGATTGAATTCGTCGTCGGCGAACCCGTCGTCGAAGGTCAGCTCGGTGGGTTCGTCGACGGTCTGGATCACCCAATAGCCGGCGAACTTCTCCCCTTCCGGACTGGTCATGTAGTAGGTGACGCGGGCTCCGGGTTGCAGGCTGTGCTCGACGAAGGTCGCCGGATACGACGGCGGACCCCAGATCTTCTCCAACTGACGAGGATCGGCATAGATCTGCCAGATCCGCTCGACCGGAGCGGCGAACTCCGCCGTGATGGTCAGGGTGCGGGTGTCGATGTCGTGAGACACATTGGTGACAGGCATGATTCAGTCCTTCGATGGTGTTTCGGTTTCGATCAGTTCGTCGATTCGCGCCACTCGGCCCCGCCATACCTGTTCGAGGTCGGTCAACAGGTCCGATACCGCGCGCACCGCTGACACGTCGCCGGATGCCAACTGTTCCCGGCCACTGCGCCGTTTCACCAGCAGGCCTGCTCGTTCGAGCACGGCGACGTGCTTCTGCACCGCGGCGAAACTCATGTCGTACTTCGCCGCGAGCACCGAGACCGAATGCTCTCCTGCCAGCACCCGACGCATGATGTCGCGACGGGTGCGGTCGGAGAGCGCATGGAAGAGGGCGTCTGCTCGTTCCTCGTCCTCGTCGGTCACCTCTCAAACATACAACCAATTGGTTGTATGTCAAGGGTGGAACGGGACGATTGCACACGCTGAGAGCCCCTCCACATGTCGGAGGGGCCGGCCCTGGGCGCTTGGTGCCGCGCGGTGAGGCGCTGCGGAGTCAGGAAACCGTCGTCGAGACCCGTTCGGCCTCGAGCGATGTCGCCGCCGGCGTGGCGGTCCGATGTGCGGCGATCCGCAGGAGCCACACGGTCAGACCGAGTTCACCGACCACTGACGGCACCGCGACGATCACCAGGAAGGTGTCGGCATAGGACGCGTAGTCGGCCAGCAGGATGTGTGCACCGGTGTCGACGATGTAGGCGACACCGGCCACTGTGAGCGCAACGGTCAGCCACCGGGGTGCGCCGGCGGAAACCGACATCAGACGGGCCAACACGATCAGGTGGACACCGAACGCGGTCAACCCGATCAGCCACGTCATCTCGAACGAGCGCATTGCGAGCTGCACGTCCGCGGCCGTCGCTTCGGTGGAGTTCTCCGCTATCAGCAGGGCGGCCACCGCGAAGACCAGTCCGACACCGAGAAACACGGTGTAGGTGAGCCGCGCCCATGCGGCGAGGAGGGACAGATCTCGGTGGACCGGGCGGAACAGCACGTACAAAGCCCACGCAACGACGATGTCGACGAGGAACACGGCCGCAAACGCGATGATCCCCCACCTCAGCAGGCCTCCGTTCGCAGCGACTCCGTCGAGTGTCGCCTGCGCATCGGCGGGGTCGAACACGCGTTCCAGCACGAAGAAGTTGGCGAACATGGCCAGGGCGAAGATGGCCAGATACCCCAGTCCGGCCCAGCGGGCCGCCGAATGTGCGGAATTTTCGTGGCGAGGTGTGCTCGGTGCGGTCATGGCGTGACTCCGATCGATGGGCGGCGAATTAACCTTACGGTGTATGGCTGAAGTCTGGATGACTGTACCCTTACATTGTAAGTCTCGTCAAGGGTGAACTATACGAACCAGTGCCGGGTCGGAGGATTTCCCTCTGACCCGGCACTGGTTCGTTGTGGCCGCGATAGCCACGCACCTATTGAATTATGTTGGAGCCCTTTGTGACAGTCGGCTAGCGCCTCGTTCCTCAGGGGGCAGGTGGCACACCTCAGGACATCGCGGCGTGCGCTCCCCGCGCCGACCAGTTCGGGCTGGCCTCGATGGCGCCGATGATGCGCGGGCGCAACTCGTCGGCGCGGATCACCGCATCCACCGAACCGACCTCGACGGCACGGCGGATGCTGTGCACCTTGTCGAATTCGGCCGCGATCTCACTGATCTTCTCCGCCCGCACCGATTGCCGGATGTCGGCCACTTCGGCGTTGAGCGCGGAGCGGTCGGGACCGGTGGCCTCGGCTGCCCGTGACTCCAGATCGCGCACCCGTGGATCGGCGCCCACTCGTTTGGCGACCTCGCCGGCGAACACCACAGCCGCCGCCGGGGCGCCACCGAGCACTGACGCGAAGGAGCCGTCGATGGCCAGGACGGTCATGTTCGGATTGAGTGCCTTGGAGAACACCACGAAGGCACCACCGTGATATCGCGAGATAACGCAGAACACGATCGGACCGCGGAAGTTGACGATGGCCCGCCCGATCTCGGCGCCGTACTCCAACTGCAGTTTGCGCATCGACTCCGGTGACCCGTCGAATCCGGACAGGTTGGCCAGCACCACCAGCGGCCGATTGCCGCTGGCCACGTTGATGGCCCGCGCCGCCTTCTTCGACGACTGTGGGAACAGCGTTCCGGCAGTGTAGGTGTCGGGACCGTCGGTGGGCTTGTACCCGCGACGCTGCACCTCACGCGACTCGATACCCAACAGGCACACCGGGATGCCGCCCAGATGCACGTCGCAGACCACGGCGGTCTCGGCGTCGGCCATGCCTGCCCAGCGTTCGAGTACCGGATGGTCCTGGTCGGCGAGGGCGCGCATGACGGTTCGGATGTCGAAGGGCTTCTTGCGATCCGGGTTGCTCTCGGCCGAGAAGATCTGTCCGACCGTGGTGAAGTCGCTGCCGGCCAATACATGCGGGAAGTCGGAAACGTCGCGGTCGCTGGGGTCGCTGGTGACAGCGCGCCGCGGCGACTGCTCGCCCGGTGCGACGTAGGTGTGGTCGTAATGCGACATCAACACATCGCGCGCTGCGCCGAGGTTCGGTGCCCAGTACTGCGCCTGCCCGTTGGGGCCCATCACGCGGTCGTAGCCACCGATGCCGAAGTTGTCCTCGGCCGAAACACCGCCGGAGAAGTCCAACGACTGCTTGCCGGTCAGCACCATCGCCGAGTCCGGGGTCATCACCAGAATGCCCTTGGTGTGCATGAGCATCGTCGCCTCGGCATTCCAGTACGGCTGCGCACCGACGTTGATACCGGCGACGACGATGTTGATCTTCCCACCTGCCTGGGTGTATTCAACGACACGTTTGAGTGCCCGCGCCACCCAGTCCATGTTCTCGGTGCCCGAGTCCATCGAAATACGCGCGCCCGACGACAGCGCGTACCACTCGAGCGGGACCTGCATCTGCTCAGCCAGATCCAGTGCGGCGATGACCCGCGCACACTCCGGCTCCGACAGCGCACCCAGGGATTTCGTGGGGTCGCCGAGCAACACCACCCGCGTCACGCCGTCCGGATGCTTCTCGGTGGCGGTGGTGACCACACCCGCCACCATCGCTGCGCTGTTGCGCCCGCGCGGGCGATCCACGGGCACCAGTCGCTGCTCTGCGTCGAGGTCGTATTCGGCGAAGTCACCGAGCAGACCGGCCAACTCGTACGGGTAGACGGTGTTGCGTTTGGCTGCCCGCAGCACCTTCTGCCGGTACTCGTCGACCGGTTCGATCGGTTCGTCGGCCGGCTCGCCGACCGCGACGTCGAATCCACCGGTGGCGTTGACCGAGAAGCGGATGGCGACCTTGGTCAGCTCGCCTGTGTCGCGCTCGCGCCGCCGTGCAATGAGCAGCACCTCTTCGAGCCCGACTCCGGTGGCCGCGCCTCGGAAGTAGTCGGCGATCGTGTTCAGGTCGTCGTCGAGTGCGTCGATCGGCGGCCACACGTACATGACGATCCGATTGGTGGACGACGTCAAACGCGACCCACGCTGGGCCCGCCGGATCGAATCGACACACGAGGCCAGCGTGGTCTCCGCGGTCGGCAGGGTCAGCAGCCGCCCGTCGTGCTCGCGCATGGCGGTCAGGTCACGCACCTGAGCGAAGGCGATCAGCCGCTCGTCGGCGGGGTTCTCCTTGGCCACACACCGGAACAGGTAGACCTCTTCGTCATCGGACGACGGCAACTGGGTGAGGTCGAACTTGCGTAGCCGTTCCATCTGCATGCGCTGCGCGATGTACGGGTGCAGTCCCCGAATGAGACGTTCCTCCGACATGCCGGTTGCCGACGGTCGGAAGGTGAAGTGGTTGTGCATCCGAGCGTCGCCGCTGCCCGCGACAGTCACCGTGATCCGGTGGACCTGGGTGGGCATCGCCGTGGCGGAGATGATCTCGTGCAGCGTGGCGGCCATCGCATCGAAGGCGTCCGGCTGCTGTTCCCAGCTCAGGTAGATGTCGGCGTCGACCGACGCGGTGTCGCGGGCGAGCTCGGCGAGACCGTCCATGGTTGCGGGCAAATCGTCGAACCCGACCGCCGCCGACACGAGATTCGCGCCGTGGCGTTCGGCGACCACGAAGCTCGCGCCACCGGAGGGCTGGATGCGGATGTCGCTGAGCCCCTTGTTGCCGTAGTAGCGCCGCGTCAGCACCTCGAGCATCACCGAATTGTCGAGGTTGCCCCGCACGATGCGCTGACCGAGCAGCCGGACCAGCGGCTCGGTGCTGCGCACCATGTCCGCGATCCGCTCGGCGCGGTCGGTCGCCGTCGGGTTCTCGTCGAGGTAGCGCAACTGCTTGCGCACGTTGTTGTACACCCGGGCCCTATCCCGGCGCAGCAACGGTTGGCCGTACCAGGCGTAGATGACACCGCGGGCCAGATCGGCGATGGCCGGGAAGCGTACCTGCGTCGCTGCGACCAGACGGTCCAGCGCGCTGCCAACAGCGTCCTGGAGTTCGTCGCGCGGTGTGGGTTCGCGCAGCCACTCGCGCAGGAGTGTGCTGATCACGGTGACCGAGTCGGCCGGGTTCTGCAGCGCCAGGAAGATCCGGAAGACCGCGGCCTCCAACTCCGGGCTGCGCTCGAGATCGGGCACCCCGTAGTGGCCAAGTGCCCGACCGAGCTGGGTGTGGAAGGTCTCCGGGAGCCCGTCCCGTTCGACGTCGAGGCTCTGCAGGTACGTGTGGAAGTTCTCGCGGGCGCTGTGGACGTGTTCGACACCCAGCACCTCGCCGGACGGACGATTCTGGCTGAGCTCGGCCAGATCGGCGAACACGGTGATCAGTTCCAGCTCGTCGGCCAGCGGGCGGCGGCCGCTCTCCATCGCGTCGTGGCGGACGGCGAGGTAATCGTTGAGCAGGCGCGTCCGATCGTGCGGGTCGACGTCGAAGCCCAGCAGCTGACTGCGGAGATCCTCCTGCGTGCGAGTGGTGCGCTCGTGCGCCTGCACATCGGTGCGCTGCGCGGGCAGTTCGAGGTCGACCGCTTCGGTGGTCTCCTCGGCCGCCTCGGCGTCGTCGTCGTCGGCGAGTGGCTCCAGACGCAACAGGGTCGCGCCGGTCTCGACCTGGGTGCCGACCGAGACCATGGACTCCTTGAGTCGGGAGCGCACCGGGGCACGTAGCACCGTCTCCATCTTCATGCTCTCCAGCACCAGCACCGGCGCGCCGGCCTCGACCTCGGCGCCGACCTCCAGCGGTGTGGCCACCACCAGGGCCGGCGCCGGTGATCGCAGGACACCGCCTTCGTCGCGACTCACCCGGTGGGTGACGCCGTCGACGTCGACGAGGTGGATGGGTCCGTGAGTGTCGGTGACCAAGCGGTACCGGACATGATTGACCACCATCTGGGCGGTGTGATCGTCGAAGCGTTCGAGGTCGACATCGGCGGTGTGGGTCTCGACGCCTGCCTCGATCCCGACCCGGAAGCGGTGTGCACCGATGCGGGCGACGCGCACCCGGTAGCCGACACCACGCAGTTTGAGATCCAGCGGACGACCACTGTCGTGCTGTACCTGCGGGCGCCCACCCGACGCGGTCGACAGCAAGCGCTGCCGCTCGACGAGTTCCTCCTCCTCGTAGGCATCGATGGCGGCGGCGGCCAGTGCGATGGCCGAATGTCGGTTGGCCACCAGCCCGCCGTCGGCGCGAACGCGATCGATCCAGCCGGTGTCGGCGCTGCCGTCGATCACCTCGGGTCGACTGAGCAGTTCGAGGACGAAACTCTTGTTGGTGGCGCCGCCGGCGATGATGACTCGGGTTTCACGCATGGCGCGGCGCAATCGGCCGAGCGCCTCCTCGCGGTCACGTCCGTAGGCGATGATCTTGGCGATCATCGAATCGAAGTCCGCCGGAATCGTGTCGCCCTCGCTGACGCCGGTATCGACACGGATGCCGGGGCCGGCCGGCAGTTCGAGCAGCGCGATGCGGCCGGGTGCCGGCGCGAAGTCGCGGTCGGGATCTTCGGCGTTGAGCCGGGCCTCGATGGCGTGGCCCCGTTCGGCCGGCGGCTCGCCCTGAAGGCGGCCACCGGAGGCCACGTGCAGTTGGGCGCGGACCAGGTCGAAACCGGTGGTGGTCTCGGTGATCGGGTGCTCGACCTGTAGTCGGGTGTTGACCTCGAGGAAGGCCAGCAGGTTCTCGCCCGGGTGGTAGAGGAACTCCACGGTGGCCGCGCCGCGATAGCCGACGGCGACGGCGAGACGCTCAGCGGAGGCCTTGAGATTGGCGACCTGGTCGGCGGGCAGCACCGGTGACGCCGATTCCTCGATGATCTTCTGGTTGCGTCGCTGCACCGAACAGTCACGCACGCCCAACGCCCACGCCGTGCCCTGGCCGTCGGCGATCACCTGGACCTCGACGTGGCGTGCACCGGTGACCAGGCGTTCCAAGAACACCACACCGCTGCCGAAGGCGCGCTCGGCCTCGTCACGGGTGCGGGTGTAGGCATCGCGGAGTTCGGCATCGCTGGTCACCTTGCGAATACCACGGCCGCCACCGCCGGCCGTGGCCTTCAGCATCAGCGGGTAGCCGATATCGGCCGCTGCGGCCACCGCATCGTCGAGGGTGTCGACGCCACCACGGCTCCATGCCGCGACGGGCACACCGACCTCTTCGGCGATGAGCTTGGCGCCGATCTTGTCGCCGAGTTTGCGCATCGCCTCGGCCGACGGTCCGACGAAGGTCACGCCGATGCGTTCGCAGAGTTCGGCGAACAACGGGTCCTCGGCGACGAAGCCCCACCCGACCCAGGCGGCTTCGGCGCCGGTCTCGAGTAGCGCACGTTCGAGGATCTTGAGATTGAGATAGGGGCGCGACGCGGCCGGGCCCAAATCGTAGGTGACGTCAGCTGCCCGCACGAATGAGGCGTTGCGGTCGACGTCGGTGTGCAGGGCGATCACCTCGATCGGCTGTCCGGTCTCGGCGGACAGTCCGCGCACGGCGTGGATGAGCCGCATCGCGGACTCTCCCCGGTTCACGATGGCAATGCGAGTGAACATCACCGACTCCCTTCTCTGTGGTCGTGTCGGTCGGTCCGCGCGGGTGTCGCGCTCCCCGCCGAGCGGGTCGTGACGATTACCAGGTCGGGTGGCTCCGGCCGACGTTTCGGGTACATCGGCGACGGACACCGCTCGATTGTTGCGAATCGATTCCCTACGCGCGAGTACGTTGCGTGAGTCCGCGTGGCAGACCGCGTGAACACGTCGCCCGTGGGACGCCGAACCGGACCGCCGCCGCACCGAAAACAGGCCCGCAGCGGCGGGAATCCCGGCGAACGTGAACTCGTTGAGCGTCGGATCAATGCCAAAGATGAGGGATTGCTCACATTTCTTGCCGGGTGGTTGGTTGATCGCCGATGTGGTCGTCCCGGTCGCCACGTCTATCCTGACCACGACCCGTCCTCGAGATCTGGAGAGAATGCATGACACAGCTGGGAGTGGTCGGCGGCGGCACCATGGGCGCCGGGATCGCCGAGGTCGCGATCCGCGCCGGTGATGACGTCCTCGTCCTCGAACGCGACGACGCCGCGGCCGACGCCGCCCGTGCGCGCATCGACAAGTCGCTCGCACGTGGCGTGGCAAAGGGCAAGATCAGCGAAGACGACGCGCAGCAGGCCCTCGACCGGCTACGTCTCACCACGGCGGTCAAGGACTTCGGTGATCGCGAACTCGTCATCGAGGCTCTACCGGAGGTCGAATCGCTCAAGGTCGGGTTCTTCGCCGAACTCGACAAGGTGACCGCACCCGAGGCGATCCTGGCGACCAACACCTCGTCGATCCCGATCATCCGGGTCGCCAAGGACGTCGCCGATCCCTCGCGCGTGGTCGGTGTGCACTTCTTCAACCCGGTCCCGGTGATGCCGCTGGTGGAGATCATCAGCAGCCTCGCGAGCTCGCCGCAGGCGGTCGAGACGGTCACCGCCTACGCGCGCGACCATCTGGGCAAGAAGACCATCCAGGCCGGTGACCGCGGCGGCTTCGTCGTCAACGCGCTGCTCGTCCCCTACCTGGTGAGCGCCATCCGGATGTACGAGAGCGGTTATGCGTCCAAGGAGGACATCGACACCGGGATGATCAACGGGTGTGCCCACCCGATGGGGCCGTTGACCCTGACCGACACCATCGGCCTCGACGTGATCCTCGACGTCACCGAGTCGCTCTATCAGGAATTCCGCGAGCCGCACCTCGCGCCGCCGCCGCTGCTGCAGCGCATGGTGGAGGCCGGCTACCTCGGCAAGAAGAGCGGTAAGGGCTTCTACGACTACG
The DNA here is from genome assembly GCF_036233855.1 of Gordonia sp. Z-3. Lineage (NCBI taxonomy): Bacteria > Bacillati > Actinomycetota > Actinomycetes > Mycobacteriales > Gordoniaceae > Gordonia > Gordonia sp. Z-3. Next base: position 37,242 of record NZ_JAZARS010000009.1, on the reverse strand, counting down.
CGAAGTAGACCCCCCCCCTTCGTGACGCTCGCAAGCTCGCTCCTCAGGGGTCGGGCCGCTGGTCCCTGAGGAGGCCGGAGCTTGCGGAGGCCGTCACGAAGGGCAGTCGCCGCGACGATCATCCGCTCAGTGCGCGAGACCTTCGTCCTTGCTGCCATAGGCATCGCGCAGCTTCGGCTTGACCACCTTGCCGCCGGCGTTGCGTGGCAGTTCGTCGATGATGACGAGGTCCTTGGGCTGTTTGAAGCGGGCCAGGTTCTCGTTGAGAAACGGCTCGAGTTCGGCCAACGTCAGGTCGTCGACGCCTTCGGCGAGCACCACCACTGCGACCGGCACCTCTCCCCACTTCTCGTGGGCGCGCCCGATCACCGCGGCCTCGGTGATCTTGGGATGGGAGAACAACACGTTCTCCACCTCGGCGCAGTAGACGTTCTCACCGCCGGAGATGATCATGTCCTTCGCACGGTCGACGACGTAAAGGAAGCCCTCCTCGTCCTCGCGCACCAGGTCGCCGGAGTGGAACCAACCACCGCGGAACGCATCCGCGGTGCCCTGCGGATTCTGCCAGTACCCCTTCATCATGTTGGGTCCGCGGTAGACGATCTCACCGACCTCGCCGCGCTTGACGTCATTCATCATGGGATCGACGATGCGTGCGGTCACCGCCGGTACCACCTTGCCGACCGAACCGATCTTGCGCAGCGCGTCCTTGCCTTCGAGGATGCAGGTGATCGGCGACATCTCCGTCTGTCCGAAAGCGGTCATGTTCATCGCTTGTGGGAAGTTCTCGTTCATCGCGTTGAGGACCGTGTCCGACGCAGGCGCGGCGCCCCAACTGATGGTCCGCAGTTTGAGATCACGCGGACGCGCCTGCTGCGCGGCACATACCGCCTGCCACTGGGCGGGCACCATGAACACCGAGGTCGTCCCCTCGCGTTCCAGCGTGTCCAGCATGTCGTCGGGATCGAAGGCGCCCAACGGGTGGATCACCGATCGGACACCGCGATAGAAGACCGGCGCGAACGCCGCGACTCCCGCGATGTGGAAGATGGGCGGCACCACGGATGCGACGTCATCCTCGCCGCTCTCCCCCGACGTGGCGATCACCGTCATCGCCTGCGCCTGCAGGTTCTGGTGAGTCAACATGGCGCCCTTGGGTTTACCGGTTGTGCCAGAGGTGTACATGATGAGGGCGACGGCATCCTCGGGTACATCGATCTCAGGCAGATCCGACGGGTCCTCGGTCAGCAGGGCCGCATAGTCGAGGTGGTCGGAGTCGGCAGGCCGATCGACCACGATGATGCCCTCGACGCCCCCGGCCGACGCGACGGCAGCGTCGATCAGCGGCGCCAGCATCGCCTCGGTCACCACCATCTTCGAACCGCTGTCGGTCAGCAGGAACGCGACCTCGGCCGGGCTCATCCGGATGTTCACCGGTACCGGGATCGCGCCGATCAGGTTGGCACCGAGGACAGCCTCGATGTACTCCGTGCGATTCAGCATCGCCATGAGCACGCGATCCCCGAATCGGACGCCGCGCCGGTGCAGGGCGGCCGCAAAGGCGTGGGTCCGTTCCTCGAGTTGCCGCCACGTGGTCGCCCGGTCGAGGTACTTCACCGCGACCTGATCGGGCACCATGAACGAGTGTCGGCGGATCTGGTTGTTCCAATGGTTACGCCGTGAACGCATCGGCTCGGTGGTCAGTTCGCTGGTCTGTCCGCTGGCGGTGGCAGTCATCCTCGTCTGTTCCCCTGTCGTGAAAGTGTGGGGCCATCGGGCACCCCGGAATTGTGGCCTCGACCACACAGTAGGTCGGGCTGCCGGTGTTCCGAGGGCGAATCGGCGATTCGCCGGGCGCCCGATGCCCCATGGTCGTCAGCCTTGGATCGACTTCACTTCCAAAAACTCCTCAAGCCCGAATTGTCCTGCCTCGCGGCCGATTCCGGACTGCTTGTAACCGCCGAAAGGCGCGTCGAGATTCATCCCGGCGTCGTTGACGGCGATCTGGCCGGCGCGGATCTTGCGCGCGACCTGCTGGGCGCGCTCCGTCGAGCCCGACCACACCCCACCGGCCAGTCCGTAGATCGTGTCGTTGGCGATCGCGACGGCCTCCTCCTCGGTGTCGTACGGCTCGATCGCCAATACCGGGCCGAAGATCTCCTCGCGGTGGATCGTCATCTCCGGTGTGACATCGGAGAACACCGTCGGCGACACGTAGGCACCCCCGCCCTCCGCGGGCTCGGTCTGGCCGCCGGTCACCACCCGGGCGCCCTCGTCGATGCCCTTACGGATGTAGCCGAGTACGCGTTCCTGCTGGGTGCGCGAGGACAACGGGCCCAGGACGGTGGTCTCGTCCGTCGGGTCACCCACCGTGATCGATTCGGTGACCGCCTTGGCGATGCCCTCGACCTCGGCCAGCTTGGCGCGGGGCACCAGCAGGCGGGTCAACGCCGAACACGTCTGGCCGGAGTTGATCATCGCCGCCTGCACTGCGGCCGGCACTGCGGCGTTCAGGTCGGCATCGTCGAGCAGGATGTTGGGGCTCTTGCCGCCGAGTTCGAGGGAGACCCGCTTCACGGTCCCCGATGCCAGTTCGCTGACTCGCCGTCCGGCGCGGGTGGATCCGGTGAAGCTCACCAGGTCGACGTCGGGATGAGACGCGATCGCCTCGCCCACCTCGGGTCCGGTTCCGAACACGACGTTGAAGACACCGGCCGGAAGCCCGGCCGCCTCGACGATCTCGGCGAGAATGATCGCGTTGAGCGGGGTGTTCTCACTCGGTTTCACGACGACGGTGTTGCCCGCGGCCATGCCGTAGGCGGCTTTGAGGGCGATCTGATGCAGCGGGTAGTTCCACGGCGTGATCGCTCCGATGACGCCGTAGGGTTCGCGGACGATCGTCGAGCCCCGGTAGCTCTGTTCGAATTCGAACTCGGTGACGATCGTGGCCGATTGGGCAAAGCTGTTGATCGGCAACGGAACCTGAGCGGCCCGAGCGAACGAGAGGGGTGAGCCCATCTCGCTGGAGATCACTTCTGCCAGTTCGTCGGCCCGCTCGGTGAGTCCTTGTGCGATGGCACCGAGGTAGCGGGCGCGCTCGGACACCGGCGTGGCCGCCCAGCTGTCGAATGCCGCACGCGCGGCGGCGACGGCGCGGTCGACGTCGTCGGCGGAGCCGGCCCCGACCTCAGCGATGATCTCGTCGGTCGCGGGGTTGGTCACCGGCAGCAGCGAACTTCCCGTCGCGGGAACCCATTGGCCGTTGATGTAGTGGTCCTTGTGTGTCCGCATGTGGTTCTCCTCAGTAGTCCTGATCGGTGTAGACGACGACTCCGCGCAGGTTCTTGCCCTCGGCCATGTCGCGATAGCCCTGATTGATGTCCTCGAGCCGATACGTCGTGGTCACGAGCTCGTCGAGCTTGAGGTGTCCGGTCCGATACAGGTGCAACAGCTTGGGGATCTGCGTGCGCGGACCGACCCCGCCGAAGATGGCCCCCTGCACCCGCTTCTGCAGCAAGGTCAACTCGAACAGATTGAGATCGACCTGCCCGTCCTGGAAATCGCCCATGCCGGTGACCACGACCTGCCCGCCCTTGGCGGTCAGTCCCAGGGCCTGCTGGACGTGCTCACCGGAGATCACCCCGACGGTGATGATCACGACGTCGGCCATGTGCCCCCAGGTGAGGTCCGGCAGCTCGGCGATCGCCTCGTCCACCGTGGAGTAGGTGTGTGTCGCGCCGAACTCCATGGCCTTCTTTTGTTTGAATTCGACGGGGTCGATGGCGATGACGTAGCGGGCGCCGGCGAACGCGGCGCCCTGGACGGCGTTGATCCCGACGCCGCCGACGCCCATCACCACCACGACGTCGCCGGGGCGGGTGTCGCCGATCTCGGTCGCCGAGCCCCACCCCGTCGAGACACCACAGCCCAGCAACGCCGCCTTGTCCAACGGGATGTCCTTCTCGATCTTGACGACCGACGCCTGGTGGACCGTGACATAGGGCGCGAACGTGCCCAGCAGGCACATCTGTAGCACCGGCTGCCCGTTGCGGCTGACCCGGTAGCTCTTGTCCGAGATGGCCTGACCCGACAGCAGTCCCGCGCCTTCGTCGCACAGGTTCTGCCGACCGGTGGCACACGCCGGACACGTGCCACAGGCGGGGATGAACGCCAAAACGACGTGATCGCCCTCCTCCAGCCCGGTGACACCCGGCCCGACCTTGGTGATGACCCCCGCTCCTTCGTGGCCGCCTAGGACGGGCATGAACGGCACCGGGCTGGAGCCGCTCTGCAGATGTGCGTCGGAGTGGCAGAGGCCAGACGCTGCCAGTTTGACCTGTACCTCCCCCGCAACCGGCTCGCCCAGCTCGACGTCGTCGATCTTCCATTCGGCGCCGACATCCTCGAGGATCGCTGCTTTGGTCTTCATTTGTCTGCTCCTTAGAACTCGGTGGGAACTCGGGCAAAAGCTCCGGCGCACGCACAGGTGCGCAGGACAGACGCACCGGTGACCCGCTTCGCACCGAAACTCAGCGTGTGACACCTGTCACTTCGGTCGTGGATGAGCGTATGGTCGGACTCCCGGGTGACAACAGGCCATCCGCGGCCAGAACCACTGCAATTGCGGCCATCTTCGAGCTGGACACTTGTCCCACAAAGGTGCAGGTCACAACGGCGGGTTCGTTGCCGTGATCTGGATGAGGCGTGATACTGCTCACAGGGCAGGGTGTGCGTCTGAGGAGAGGATGACAGCGTGACGATGATCGTCGAAGCCGGCGGGGAGCTGGACGACTCCGATCCTGCTGACCCCGTGTTCGCCCGCATGCCGGATCCGTGGGACCACCCCCGCACGACGGCCGGCGTGGCCATCATCTGCGACTATGCACAGCGGCACGGGAGTGCGATCGAGCGTCTGCTCGACGGCAGTGGGCTGACCCGCGCATCGCTGGGTGACGCCACCGTCCTGATCGAGGCGCAGCAGGAGATCGTCGTCATCCGAAACCTGCTCGATGCCCTCGGGCACCGACCGGCAATCGGGGCGCAGATCGGTCGGGAGTATCACCTGACGTCCTACGGTTACTACGGCTACCTGCTCCAGGCATGTGAGATCGTCGCCGACATGGTGCGCTGCGGGCTGCGGTACTCGCCGCTGACGTTCGCATTCGCCACCATGACCGGTGAGTTACTCGCCGGCGAGCGGTGGTCGCTCACCGCGCACACCGACGGTGTGCCCGACGACATCGCCGCATTCGTGATCGAACGCGATCTGAGCGCCAGCGTGCAAATGCAACGTGAACTGTTCGCCGGGACCGGCGTCACGCCGCTGCAGGAAGTGCGGTTCGCCCATCGCGTCGAGGATGCTGCGGTGCGTCGGGCCTACACCGAGGTCTTCGACGCTCCGGTTCGATTCGGTTGTACGCGTGACGAATTGATTTTCGAGCGGTCCTACCTGGACCTTCCGTTGCCGATGGCCAACCCGCACACCGCTGCGGTGATCATCGAGCAGTGCGAGCGAATTCGAGCAGAAAGGCTGCATGCCAACGGGATCGCCGGACGCGTGCGTGCCTACCTGCTCGATAGGCCGTCGCTGGACTGCACTCTCGAAGAGTGCGCTGCCGACCTGCACTACTCCGCACGGACCCTGCGTCGCGGCCTGACGCGTGAGGGTACGTCGTACCGCGCCATCCATGACGATGTGCGTCGAAGCCTCGCCCATGACCTCATGCGGGACACGAATCTGCCGCGTACGCAGATCGCCGAACGTTTGGGATATCGCGATTGGTCGAGTTTCTCGCGTGCGATGCGCCGGTGGGCGGGCACGGCACACGCACAATGACGTCAACGTCGGTTCCCCGCAGGAGCACCCACGGGGAACCGACGTCGCGCAGGGCCGGCCTCAGACCAGTTCGAACCCGTGGTACCCGGTCACTGCGATCCCGTCGAGGATCTGCTGGTAAGTGCCCACCCCACCGACGAACGGCAACGCGGCACGAGGTTTTCCGGGCACGTTGGCGCCCATATACCACGACGGAGCCTGCTTGAGCAGCGTCATGTCGGCGGCGTCATTGGTCGTGTTGACCCAGTTGTCCTCGGCCGCCACGTCCGGCTCGATGCGTGTCAGGCCGTGTTCGCGCAGGTGGCTCAACGCGGCGCTGATCCACTCCACGTGGGTCTCGATGGACGTCACCATGTTCGACAGCACCGACGGGCTCTGCGGTCCGGTCACGGTGAACAGGTTCGGGAAACCGGCCGACATCAGTCCGAGGTACGTCCGCGGTCCGTCGGACCACTTGTCGCGCAGCGTTTGTGCGCCGTGGCGGATGTCGATCGCCGCCAGCGCCCCGGTCATCGCGTCGAAACCTGTGGCCAGGATGATCACGTCGAACTCGTGGTCGGTCCCCCCGGCCCGGATCCCGTGTTCGGTGATGCGTTCGATCGGTTGTTCGTTGACGTCGACCAGCGTCACATTGGGTTGGTTGTAGACCTCGTAGTAGCCGGTGTCCACGCACATCCGTTTGGCCGCGATCGGGTACGACCGAGGAGTCAGCTTCTCGGCCACCGCCGGATCGTGCACCTTGTCCTTGATGCGGTTGCGCACATACTCGGCGGCCCGGGCATTCGCCTCCTCGTTCTGCAGGAGATCGCGGAAGGACTGCTGGAAGCACAGGCCACCATCGTCGTAGCGCATATGCAGTTCCGAACGGATGCGCCCATCGTCGAGGTCGTCGAAGAACGGCGGGAGTTCATCGCCACAGGGTATTCCGCCGACCGAGAGTCGGCTCTCCGCCCGGAAGTCGTCGTAGTGGGTCTTCAATTCCGCCAGTTCTTCGGCGATGAGCCGGTTCTGCGCGGGGACGGCGTAGGTTGGGGTCCGTTGGAACACCGTCAGCGAACCGACCGTGGGTGCGATGGCCGTGATTGTCTGAATTCCCGACGATCCGGTGCCGATGACCGCGACCCGTTTGTCGGCGAAATCCACCTCGTCGGTGGGCCAGTCCCAGGTCCAGTACACGTCCCCGGCGAAGTCGTCGAGGCCGGGGAACTCGGGAAGCAGCGGTTTGGACAGACATCCGGTCGCGGCGACGACGTAGCGCGCGGTGATCGTCGCCCCGCTGTCGGTGGTTGCGGTCCACATGTCCTGCGGATCGTCGAAATCGAGCGATACGACCCGAGTGTCGAATGAGATGTCCGTGCGCAGGTTGAGCTTGTCCGCAACGTGTTCGAGGTAGGCGAGAATCTCGGGTTGCGCCGCATAGCGCTCGGTCCAGTTCCACTCCTGCTGCAATTCGGGATCGAAAGAGTAGGAGTAACCGATCGATTCGATGTCGCATCGCGCGCCGGGATATCGATTCCAGTACCAGGTGCCGCCCACCTGCGGCCCGGCCTCGACGACATGGGCATCGAATCCCAGTTCGCGGAGTTTGTGAAGTTGATACAGGCCGGAGAAACCAGCGCCGATGATCAGTACGTCCCGGTCAGGCATCGCTGGTGGCCTCTTCCTGTGGCGCGCTGGTGTGCGCGTGATTTCTGATGAAGGTGGTGATGTGGTCGGCGACGAGCGCTATGCCGGTCTGATAGCCCGGCAAGATGTTCGCCATCTGGAAGTAGATGTGCATCTGTCCTTCTGCCTCGGCGAGGGTGACCGGTACACCGGCCTTCTCCAGCGCCCGGGCGTAGGCCACCCCCTCGTCATGCAGCGGGTCGTATTGGCAGACATAGACCAACGCGGGTGGCAGGCCCGACAGGTCGGCGGCGCGCAGTGGTGATGCGTCGGGGTGGGTTCGGGCCGCGACGTCGGGCAAATAGTGGTCCCAGAACCAGATCATCGTGTCCCGGCTGAGCATCAGTTGGTTCTCGGGGTCCACGTAGGACGGCGTGTCGACATCGCAGTCGGTGACCGGATACACCAGGGCCTGATAGTCGATCTGTGGGCCACGGCGGTCGCGTGCCCAGTGGGTCATCACCGCGGCGATGTTGCCGCCGGCGCTGTCGCCCGCGACGATCAGCGGTGCGCCGGTTGTGGCGAGTTCGGCGAGATGTTCGGCAGCCCAGCACAAGCCGAGGTAGCTGTCCTCGATCGCGATCGGGAACCGATGCTCCGGCGCCTTCCGATAATTGACGAGGACGACCGTCGACCGCGTGCGGTTCGCCAGATCGCGCCCGACATGGTCGTACTGCAGATCGATGTCACCCAGCACCCAACCGCCGCCGTGGAAGTAGACGATCACCGCTTCGGGTTCTCCCTCGGGAATGAGTGCGCGCACCCGGAACAGGCCGCCGTCGGCACCCTTGAGCTTGACGTTGCGGACCGCACCCACCTCCGGTCCCCGACCACTCATGCCGGCGAAGATGGGTCCGGTCATCCTGGCCAGTGCCGGTGTCTGTTCGCTGATCGGTGGCTGGCGTTCCTCGGCGAGTTGCTGCAACAGCCCCTGTGATACCGGTTCGAGCGGCATTCTTGTCCCCTTCTGCCTCGGCGGGGGTCGGATGACTCCCGCAGCCGAACTGTGATGTCGATCACCATCAACATAGAGCGCCGTTGGGTGCCGACAACAGCACCATTCGGGCCAACACTCGGCAATTCGGGCCACTCGGCACACCCCGGTAGGGTCGGGTCATGGAACTGAACGGGGTTGGTATCTGGAGTTCACCGCTGCGTTATGGCGATTCCGCGGAGGCGGCCGAGGCGGCGGCCGAGCTCGACGAGCTCGGGTTCACCGCGCTGTGGGTGCCCGATGTCGGTGGGCCGCTGATGGATTCGGTGGAGAACCTACTTGGGGCGACCACCAAGGCGGTCATCGCCACCGGCATCCTGAACATGTGGATGCATGAGCCGGCAGACGTCGCAGCGGCGCACGCGCGCCTCACCGCAGAACACGGACCTCGGTTCCTGGTGGGACTGGGGATCAGCCACGCGCCGTTGATCGATGCCCAGGAGGCCGGTCGGTACCGGAAGCCGTTGGCCACCACCAAAGCCTTTCTCGACGGTCTTGACGCGGCGGCCGATCCGGTTCCGGTCGACAGTCGCGTCCTGGCCGCGTTGGGTCCCAAGATGCTCGCGTTGGCATCTGAACGCAGCCGCGGAGCGCACCCGTATCTGGTGACACCCGAGCACACCGCGATTGCGCGTGCGGCCGTGGGCGAGGGACCGTTGGTCGCTCCCGAGCAGACGGCGATCCTGGCGTCGGACCGCGATGAGGCGCGCGCTATCGGCACCAAGTGGCTCACCGGCTACCTCGCAATGCCCAACTACGCCAACAACCTCCTGCGCCTGGGCTTTTCCGAGGACGATCTGCAGACGGTCAGCGACCGACTGTTCGACGCACTGATCGCCTGGGGTGACGAAGCGGTCGTGCTCGACCGGATCGAGGCACATCGTGCGGCGGGCGCCGATCATGTCTGCGTCCAGGTCCTCCAGGCCGACCATCGCGCGATGCCCCGCGAGCAGTGGCGGAGATTGGCTGCCGCCCTGAGATAGCGGGCGTCGGATGGAGCATTGCACGGAATGTGCGTAGCGTGGAGCGCGGACTGCACCCGAGGAATATACCCGTAGGGGTATGCATTGGAAGTGTCATGAGCACTCGTGAGATCACCATCGACAATCTGCAAGAGACCATCGGCCAGGACGGCATCGTGCTGCTGGACTTCTGGGCGGGATGGTGCGGACCATGCCGCCAGTTCGCGCCAGTGTTCGAGAAGGCGTCCGAGACGAACGACGACATCGTGTTCGGCAAGGTCGACACCGAGGCAGAGCAGCAGCTCGCCGGCGGGTTCGGCATCCGATCGATTCCAACCCTGATGGCCTTCCGAGATGGTGTCCTGGTTTTCAATCAGCCGGGGGCACTGCCTGCTGCGCAGCTCGACGAATTGATCGGCGCGGTCCGCGACCTCGACATGGATCAGGTGCGCGCCGAGATCGCCGCCGCCGAGAAGGAACAAACCAACAGCTGAGCGCTGGGGCGGGCCAGCCCGACGACGTGTGAGGTGAACGTGCCGATTGTCGGCACGCTCACCTCACTTTCGACGTCGAGTCGAAACGCGACCGTGGTCTGTCGGGCGAATCCGTAGGGTGGAGTCGTGGACGACTCTCGACGGTGTCTGGTGACCGGAGCCACGGGCTACGTCGGTGGCCGTTTGGCGCCCCGCCTGCTGGCCCGCGGACATCGGGTGCGGGCGCTGGCCCGCACCCCGGCCAAACTCGCCGATGCGCCCTGGGCCGCCGACCCCCGCGCAGAGGTCGTGCGTGGCGACCTGTCCGACCGTGATTCCCTGCTCGAAGCTTTCGTCGACATCGACGTTGTCTATCACCTGGTGCATTCAATGAGCACCGACGCCGACTTCGCCGACGAGGAGCGGCGGTCCGCACAGAACGTGGTGGCCGCGGCGTCGGCCTGTGGGGTGTCGCGCATCGTGTATCTGGGCGGTCTGCATCCCGAGGGTGTGGAGTTGTCCGAGCATCTGGCATCACGCGCCGAGGTCGGCGAGATCCTGATCGATTCGGGGATCGAGACGGTCGCGCTGCAGGCGGGCACCCTGATCGGATCGGGGTCGGCATCCTTCGAGCTGATCCGGCACCTCACCGAGCGATTGCCGGTGATGACCACACCACGGTGGGTGCACAACAAGATCCAGCCGATCGCCGTCGGCGACGCGTTGCACTATCTGGTCGAGGCAGCCACCGCTGACGTGCCGACGTCACGGACGTGGGATCTCGGCGGACCGGATGTCCTGGAATACGGCGACATGATGCAGCGATACGCCGAGGTCGCGGGCCTGCCCCCACGACGGATGATCGTCCTGCCCTACCTCACCCCCACCATCGCGAGTCGCTGGGTGCGCCTGGTGACCCCGATCAGGGGCAAGATCGCCCGCCCACTGATCGAGTCACTGGAGTGCGATGCGATCTGCCACGAACACGACATCGACGATGTGATCGCCCCGCCGACCGGCGGACTCATGACCTATCGCGCGGCGCTGGCCGCGACGCTGCAGCGGGTGGCCCGCGGCGACAACTCGGTGGAGTGGTCGAACGCGACCGCCGACACATGCGCTGCCGAACCTCTACCCACCGACCCGCCATGGGCCGGAGAGGTGTCGTTCGGCACCGTCGATCGACGCGTCGAGGACCGGTCAGCCCCCGATCTGTGGCGGCGCCTGCGATCGCGCACGGGCACGCGCTGGGAGGTCGTGGCGGCCACCGAGCCGACGCATCTGCGGATGGGGACCGAGCGCGGACAGCCCGGCCGCGCGTTCGTCGATCATGCGATCACCGACAGATCCGCCGACGGACACGTCGGCGCCGAACTCGTCACGACCTCGACGTTCTTTCCACGGGGACTCGGCGGTCTCCTCTACTGGCGGATCGGCGTAGCGTTACGAGCGCTCGGGGCTTCGCGCTGGGACCCGTTCCGATGACAGGTTGTGCTCTGCCAACAGGCGGGGGTGAACCGGTCGGTGCACACAACGCCCGCTCCGACGTGATACTGGTAACGCCGAGACAAAATCTCGCACCACTTGCATACGCGACCAAGAACTGGAGTTGAGAAGAGAACATGAGCGCGGAGAAGCCGACCATCATCTACACGCTGACCGACGAGGCGCCGATGCTCGCGACCTACGCCTTCTTGCCGGTGATACGCGCGTTCGCCGATGCCGCCGACATCAACATCGAGACCAGTGACATCTCGGTCGCCGCGCGCATCCTCGCCGAGTTCTCCGATCTGCTTCCCGACGACCAGAAGGTGCCCGACAACCTCGGCGAGTTGGGCCGGCTGACCCAGCTTCCCGAGACCAACATCATCAAGCTGCCCAACATCAGTGCGTCGGTCCCCCAATTGCTGGCGGCCATCAAGGAGTTGCAGGAGAAGGGCTACGACCTGCCGGAGTTCCCGGGCAATCCCAAGACCGACGAAGAGAAGGCGATCCGCGACCGCTACACCAAGTGCCTGGGCAGCGCGGTCAACCCGGTTCTGCGTGAGGGCAACTCCGACCGGCGAGCCCCCAAGGCCGTCAAGGAATACGCCCGCAAGCACCCGCACAGCATGGGTGAGTGGTCGATGGCGTCGCGGACCCACGTCGCGCACATGACCGAGGGCGACTTCTATCACGGCGAGAAATCGATGACCGTCTCCGGCGACCGCGAGGTCAAGATGGAGCTCATCACCTCCGACGGCGAGACCCTCGTTCTCAAGCCGAAGGTGTCGCTGACCGACGGCGACGTCATCGACAGCATGTACATGTCCAAGAAGGCGCTCGTCGAATTCTACGAAGAGCAGATCGAGGACGCTTACAAGACCGGCGTGATGTTCTCGCTGCACGTCAAGGCCACGATGATGCGGGTGTCGCACCCGATCGTGTTCGGACACGCGGTCAAGGTGTTCTACAAGGATGCATTTGCCAAGCACGGCGAACTGTTCGACGAACTCGGCGTGAACGTCAACAACGGTCTGTCCGACCTCTACAGCAAGATCGAGTCGTTGCCGAGCGCGCAGCGCGAGGAGATCATCGACGACCTGCACAAGTGCCACGAACACCGGCCCGAACTGGCGATGGTCGATTCGGCCCGCGGCATTTCGAACTTCCACTCCCCCAGCGATGTCATCGTCGATGCGTCTATGCCGGCGATGATCCGTGCCGGCGGCAAGATGTATGGCGCCGACGGGCGGCTCAAGGACACCAAGGCCGTCAACCCGGAGTCGACCTTCTCGCGGATCTACCAGGAGATGATCAACTTCTGTAAGACCAACGGGCAGTTCGATCCGACCACCATGGGCACCGTGCCCAACGTCGGGCTGATGGCGCAGAAAGCCGAAGAGTACGGATCGCACGACAAGACGTTCGAGGTGCCGGCCGCGGGCGTAGCCAACATCACCGACCTGGCCACCGGCGAGGTGCTGCTGACCCAGGACGTCGAGGAGGGCGACATCTGGCGGTTGTGCATCGTCAAGGACGCCCCGATCCAGGATTGGGTGAAGCTGGCCGTCACGCGTTGCCGCGATTCCGGGATGCCGGTGCTGTTCTGGCTGGATCCGTACCGCCCGCACGAAAACGAGCTGATCAAGAAGGTGCACAAGTACCTGCCCGATCACGACACCGAGGGTCTCGACATCCAGATCATGTCGCAGGTCCGAGCGATGCGGTACACGCTGGAGCGGGTCATCCGTGGGATGGACACCATCGCTGCGACCGGCAACATCCTGCGTGACTACCTCACCGACCTGTTCCCCATCCTCGAACTCGGCACCAGCGCCAAGATGCTGTCCATCGTGCCGCTGATGGCCGGGGGTGGTCTGTACGAGACCGGTGCGGGTGGATCGGCACCCAAGCACGTCAAGCAGCTCATCGAAGAGAACCACTTGCGGTGGGACTCGCTCGGCGAATTCCTGGCGCTCGCGGTGAGCCTCGAGGAACTGGGCAAGAAGACCGACGACAAGCGTGCGGTGCTGCTGGCCAAGGCGCTCGACGCGGCGACCGGCAAGCTGTTGGAGAACGACAAGGGACCGTCGCGGGCCGCCGGTGAGCTCGACAACCGGGGCAGCCAGTTCTATCTGGCCATGTACTGGGCTCAGGAACTCGCCGAGCAGACCGAGGATCCCGACCTCGCCAAGCGTTTCACGTCGCTCGCGCAAGCCCTCGCCCAGAATGAGGACGCGATCGTCGGCGAACTGAACGGAGCGCAGGGAGATCACGTTGACCTCGGCGGCTATTACTACCCGGACCCGGAGATGACCGCCTCGGTGATGCGCCCGAGCAAGACGTTCAACGACGCGCTGGCCGCCGCGCGAGACTGAGCCGAACGGGAACCACAAGCAGAACTGACATCCACGGCGGTTACGACCGCCGTGGATGTCAGTTCTCGATGTGGTTGGAGACCGGGCGGACCGTTCGACGCTGAGCGTTCGGCCCAACGTCAGACGGGCAGCTGCCCGCCGCTCGAGCGCCGCAGGTCCGAGAATGCCCGGATCGTCGTCGACAGTGCGGTGGCCACCGGCCGGGTGTCTGCGCTCCCCTCCTGGCCGACCTCGGACTTCGACACCATGACCACGTTGTCGATGTACGGCTGGATAGTGCTGGTGTTCTGCACGGTCGCGACGATGATGAGCTGGAAGCCGAACTTGCGGAACGCCGAGAGCGCCTGTTGCGCGAACTGCGGATCGGACTTCGAGAACGCCTCGTCGAGCATGAGCTGCGCGAAGATCGGGCGGTTGTCGGTACCGTCCGGACTCGCCAGGTTGAAGCTGAGCGCGCCGGCCAGGCAGAACGCCATCAGCTTCTCCTGTTCGCCGCCGGAGTTGTCGCCCGCGTTGCTGTAGGTGCGGATGGTCTCGCCGGTCACCGCGTCGTGTTCCTCGCAGTAGAAGTCAAAGCGGTTGCGCACGTCGAGGGCGTCGCGGGTCCACTGACGATCCTCCGGCGTCACCCCGGCCAGCCGCTCGCGCAGCAGCAGTATGTCCGCATACTGCTCCAGGATCGCCTGTTCGTCGCCGAAACTCACCGCAGTGGTGCGCTGAGAGATCTGCCTGGCCCGCTCGCTGAGATCGGCCACCGCAGCCAGATGCTTGCGTCCCGGGTGCAATCGCAGCCGGGTCCCGCGGTTGAACGCCACCGCACCCAGGCCGGTGTTGACACGCTCGATCTGTTCGACGATGCGACGCTCCTCGGCGTCGGCGGCCATGTGCAGGTTGAGAATTGCGCCCGGGGCCTGTTCGGTGATCAGGCGACGCATCCGTTCATAGGCGGCCGGCAGTTCACGCTCGTCGATCCGGCGGCTCACCGCGACGTAATCATGGATGCGTTCGTCGAAGTCGTCGCTGTCGTTCGGGACCGCGTCGGGGAACTCCTCGTCGTAGGTGTCGAGGATGCGGGCCAGTTCGTCGCGGGACCGTCGCGCGTCTGCGCGCATCCGATCGCGGTCCTTGGCCACCAGCTTCAGCAGTTCCTGCCGATACGGCTCCGGCGCCAGCACATCGAGGCTAGCCCCGGATTCTTCGCGGAAGCCGTCCAGCGTCTGCTCGGCCTGGGTGGAGATGTCCTCGATGTCGAGCCGGTCGACGAGGTCGAGCAGCTGGGTGCGCCGTCGATCATGTCCGGCGATCTTGTCGCGCACCAACGCCGCCTGCGAGATCGCCCCGCGTACCTGGTCCCAGATGTCATCGGCCTTGCGCTGCAAGGCTTCCACATCGGGGTGCTCGTCCATCAACAACTCGTACTGTTCGGTGAGCTGCTCCACCCGTTCATCGGCCGAGTCGGTGTCGATCTCACTCCACTGGGTGAACTGTTCGCACACCCTGCGGTAGGAGTCGCGCCGGTGTTGCTTCTCGGTACGTTCGCGGTCGAGCGCCGAACTGGCCTCCCGCGCAGCGTTGTACGCGCGTTGTTCGTCGTCGAACTCGGCCTGCAGCGCGGCGATCTTCGCGTCGACGTCCCCGACGAAGATGTGCTGGGACGGACGCAGCGACTGCCGGTCGTCCTTGACCGCGAGCTTGGCCGAATCCTTGCGCAGACCGCGGTCGGTGACGGCCTTGGCGTGCTCGGTGAATTCCGTCGGCGACTCGACACACACGTAGTTGCCGAGCCGGGTGAGGATGGCCATCGCCTCGGCCGCACACGGGTGGCCCGGGTCCACCGACCGCAACGTTGCACCGAGCGTGCCGGGTTCGGGCGCCGGTGCAGTGCGATTCTCCGCGTGGTGCAGCTGGATCCGACCACGCATGTCGTGGGTGTTGACGAAACGCAACGCGGCTCGGAAATGCTCCGCGGGAACCAGGAGTCGTAACCCGGCCGAGCGCAGCACCTTCTCGACCGCCAGCCGCCAGCGTTCGTGCTCGGGTCGGAGTTCGACGAGTTCGGCGACATAACGGAGTTCGGCTTCGTCGACCTGCAGGGCCTGGGCGATCACCCGGCGCATCTCGTGCTCGGCCCGCGGAAGCGCCGAACCGGCCTGCACCACCCGTTGCAGTTCGTCGTGGGCGGCGTCGCGCTGGGATCGAGCGGCGACTTCGCGTGCCAGGGCATCGGCGTAGTGAGCCTTGCCGGCGTCGAGCTGCCCGTCGATCCGGGTGGCCTCCTCCATCAGATGCTCGCGCAGCGTCCAGAACTCCTCGGCATCGTCGGGGAGGTCGAAATCGAGCGCCGAGACCTTGGTGTCATACGAACTGCGCCGCGCCGCGACGTCGTTGCCGGCGCGCTGCGCGGTGGTCAGTTGTTCCTGTAGCGGTGCGAGGTCACCGGTCGATGTGGCGATCCGCGACAGCAGATGACTGTGGTCCTGGCGGAGCTGATCGTGTTGCGCGGTCAACGCGGCCAGATCGGTGTCGAGGCGGGCTATCTGGTCGTCGAGATCGGAGATCTCGGGCTCCGCGGTCCGACGTCGCAGGTTGTTGAGATACGCGCGGACCGACGCAGTGTCGATCGTGTCGAGCACCGAAAACGTGGCCGATTCGGCGGCGTAACGTTCGTGCACGGTCTCGATGTTGCCGAGGATGGTGCGCTTGCGCCGCGCTACGTCGAGTAGCTCACGAGCTTCGACCAAGGGGTCGATCTGTTCGAGGGCGTCGGTGATACCCACGATGCTGCTCGGTTCGTCAAGCATGAATTCCCGCACGAATTGCGCGAGGCCGCCGACGCTCTTGAGTGATTTGGCCTTTCCCAACAATTGTTGCGCGGCATCCGAACCGCGGATACCGATCAGCGAGTAGAGCGAGGACAGGTA
Source organism: Gordonia sp. Z-3 (assembly GCF_036233855.1). NCBI lineage: Bacteria > Bacillati > Actinomycetota > Actinomycetes > Mycobacteriales > Gordoniaceae > Gordonia > Gordonia sp. Z-3. The sequence continues at coordinate 20,531 of NZ_JAZARS010000009.1, read as the reverse complement.
CTTGCCCTCTCCCGGCCCGCCTCGCCAGCCGAGATCCCGGAAGATGGCGGAATTGTGGTTGGCCCGGGCCCACTCGTTGCACACGTCGACGATGTCGATGTCGCCGTCATGGATGAAGTAGGTGCTCGAGGCGTCGGTCATCTTGCCCGCCGCCAGCCATTTCAGGACCAGGCCGGTGATGGCCTCGCCCGAGGTCGAGGTGTACGTCACCGCGATCGCGGCCCATGCCGGTCCCGAGCCACGCAGGTACATGATCTCGCGCTGCCCGCCGGCGCCGCTGCGGCGTTCACCCCACGCACCGCGGATGTATTTGCCGACTGTGCGGCGGCCACTGGACGAGCCGGCCGCGGTCGCATCGCCGGATGCGTTGAAGTTGCGTCGGTGATCGGGTAGGAACGCCAATGAAATAGCATCCAGCAGTGAGGATTTGCCGCTCCCCGACGATCCGGTGATGAGGGATCCGCCGGCACTGAACGGAATCGAGTGATAGCCGTCGAACACCCCCCAGTTGATCAGCTGTAGTCGCGACAGGTGGTACTGGTCCACAGCTCCGTTCACCACTCGTCTCCTTCGTCGTCCCTGTCGTGAATGTCCCTGTCGTGAATGTCCCCGTCGTGAATGTCCTCGCCGTGAACGTCCCTCTCATCGCCGGTGTACGCACTCCGGATGGCCGCATCGGCCTGATCCGGCGATTCGCCGATGTCGTCGCCGAGTTCGCCGGCACCGATGAACTGTTCGAACTGCCGCTGCAGGTCGGTGATCACCGACGCGGTCATCACCGCCGAGATGACCGGGCTCACCGTGAAGGTGTCCGGGTCGTCGCGGTGCTTGCGCAGGAAGTCCATCTCCTCGAGCTTGTCGATCGCACGTCCGATCCGCTTGTCGAACAACGCCAGATCGCGATCGATGGTGTTGGTGACGCCGGCGAAGAGCTCGTGGATCTCCTCCCGGGTGATCAGTACATGTTCGTCGCGGGATGCCCGCACGTACTTGGCCAGGTGCAACGCGAGGATGGCGTCGTAGGTGTGGATGGTCTCACGTTTGAGGATTTTTCGTCCCCACCGCGAGTCGTAACCGGCCTGTTCCACGAAGGCCACCTCGACTTCGTCGACGACCCGTAGCCGCAGGTCGAGTTCGGAGAGCCGAACTCGCAGTGCGTCTTGGTATTCGATCACCCATGCCCACAGCTGGGGCTGACGGTCGCCGCTCACGTAGCGACGGGTCAGCAGGTTCTGCAGCGCCCAGCAGGCCCGGTCCGGTAGGGCGCTGACGTCGCCTTCGAAACGCGGGGCGCCGGGTGTGTCGTCCGGTCGACCTTTTTCGACGGCGGGCAATTCGTCGAATCCGGTGTACTCCTCGGACCGCTGGTCGCCGCGGTCGTCCCGAATGTCGGTGCTGTTACTCACGATGCTGCGTCGACCTCCGCGGTGGGGATGGGTTCGGTGAACGACAATGCGGGAACCTCGATGGCCTGATCCTCGCCTTCCAATGATCGGAACCGGATGATGGTCGACTCGGAACCCTCTGTGCCGGGCTGACGCAGTGCCCAGGACCACAGCACGATCACATGTGCCAGATAGGGTTCGTCGAGCCGGGCGAGGACGTCGGACAGTGTCGCGGGGCCGTCGGCGAGGGCCGCGTTGACGGTCTCGGTCAGCTCGACGGTGTCGACCTGCCCGGCGAGCGACGCAAACGAACTCAGATCGGCGCCGGCGGTGGCCGGGGTGGCCTGCGCCGGTGGCGTCCGATCGCGGATCTCGAAAGCGAGCCGGCCGATCGAGGTGACCGATGGTGTCGCCAACGGCAGCTCGTACCCGATGCGGCGGTCGGCCAGTGATGACTTGAGCAACTCATGCGCTGATGCGAGCGCGTCGTTGAGTTGTCGGGCGACGCCACGGCTCTGCTCCAGCGTGCCGGCGGCGACGAAACGACGGATACGGCGGGCGCACCGCTGCCGGGTCCGGCCGACCTCCCCCATCTGTTGGGTCACCAATTCGAAGAAGTTGTCCATCACCGATCGGAGCCCGGGTTCGATGTCGGGCAGCTGGTCGGTCACCGTGGAGATATCGGTGACGAGTCGTTCTCGCTGGGTCGGATCCTGGATCATCTGGGTGAACGCGTGATACGAGGTGCTCTGCGACGACTCGAGCAGGGCCTCGTAGTCGTCGAACAGCCGGCGTTGCCGATCGCGATAGGCCAGGTCGGAGTCGTGCGGGTCATCGAGGAGTTGGGTGGTGATGCGGTCGAGCATGGCGCCGTACTGTCCGATGTCGGAGACGATCTGCTCCATCTGGTAGGCGATCGCACGAGCCTCGTCCTCGGCGCTACGCAGATCGGGTCGGCGTCGGCGACCGGCATCGAGGTCGGCGAGCTCGGCGTCGAGTTCACTGATCTGGTGTTCGATTTCCTCGCGGATCTGGCCCGGATCGTCGGAGACCTGGCCCGCCACGCGTCGTAGTCCCGCCGCGATGCCGTTGATGGACCCACCCGTGGCGACACTGTCGGCTCGCCGCAGGCGTCGCATGTAGTCGAGGACCGAACGCGCTTCGGCGGTCAGGTGGCAGATGTTGTGTCCCGTGGCCGCTGCCGGCTCGGTGACCCGGTGCACCCATCCTTGTTTGGCCCACAGTTTGATCAGCTCGAGACCGTCGGGCTGATCACTGACCCCGAGTTCGGCGAGATCGCGTTCGAGGCGCACCGTGAGTTCGGGTTCCGTGCGTCGGGCGCCGAAGTCGAGGTGACGTTCCATCAGCGTCACATACAGCGCCGAGTTGGTCGCGGAGAACAGTCGCACCGCCGCCGATCGCTGAATCGAGCGGTTGGCGTCCCACGCCTGCGCCAACGTCGGCTGCTCTGAGTTGTCCATCGCCGCCTCACCGGGTCGCAGGGAAAGAGGACCCGAGGTAGTGTGCCACGTCCGCGCTCGACACTCGCACGGTGCAGGGGGCTGTATGGCCATCGGCCGAGGTCAGTGTGGTGCCGATGACCATTCGGACCGTCACCAGCTGTCTCGCAGGATGGCGGGTGCCCAGTCGGGCCAGCGCGCGTCGCCGACCAGCGTGCCGCCGGTGAACTCGGCCACGATGGCCGGCGCAACGCCGCTCGCGTTGTCGTAGACCGTCGCCTCGTCGGTGCACCCGATGGCCTCAACGGCCAACGGCCACACCCGTCGGTGGCGCGCGCGGATCTTGTCCTCGGGAACCGCGTGGCCACCCGCATCGACCCGATGTCGCACGCGCAGGACCGAGATGGTCTCCGGCACCAGGAGAACGTGCAGGACGACGACGTATCCCGCCGCGTGGGCGCGGCCGATGAGATCAAGCTTCGCGGGATGGGAGAACACCGTCTCGGCGATGAATGACCGCCCGTCGGTGATCAACCGATCGCGAGTGGCCGCCGCGACCTCGGCCGCCTCATACGATCGCGCCGCGGAGTCGCCGGGCCAGCGCTGCCGCGCGATCAGATCGGCATTGACGAAGACACTGCGCGCCAACAGTGGCGCGAGCGTGAGTTCGACGAAGGTCGATTTACCCGCCCCGTTGGGGCCGATGACCAGGTCGAGACGTCTCACTCGTCGGCCACGTGGTGCACACTGCCGTCCGGACGGTATTTGACGATGCGGCCGGCATCGTCGAGGGCCACCGTCGTGACACCGCGGGCCACCTGCGTGGCGCGATAGTCTGCGTTCGCGAGATCTTCGGCGACCCGCGCCCGGATCTCGGCGTTGAACACCCGACCCTCATCGACCGAGAGGTCATCGACCGGGTGCGCCCCGCGTAGTGCTGCGCGCACCCTACTCAGTGCAGCCGACTCGTAGGCGGTCACCGCGCGTCCGACCCGTGCCCAGTGTTCGAGCTGTTGTCTGCCGGTTCGTTGTTGTCGGCGGCCCTCGCTGATCGCGCTGTCGATCAACTCGGCGTCAAACCGGGTCACCTTGTCGGCGGAGCGAGGCATGTGTGTACTCCCGTGTATCTGCGCTGGGCCGTCGCGGCTTTGACGTTCGTGAGCCGAGCCGTTCGTGAGCCGAGCCGCCCTCGCGCGGTAGCAATATGAAACAAGTGTAGCCAATGGCTACCGCGAACGTCTCGCGTCGGGAGTACCGCCGCTGCACCCGCACACCGCTGCGGTACGCACAGATCTCACTACGATGAGCGTCATGGTGATGGCAGATCGTCGCGAGGTGCAGACGGCGGCAGGTCCGATCACGGCCCTGACGGTCGTGGGGCTCGCCGAGAGTCTGGTCAACGGTCTGGCGCGGGTACCGCTGCGACGACCCTGGCAGGGGCCCGGTGGGTTGTTGGACAACCTCGGGCAGTCGGTGACCCGGCAGGTCGTCCGGTCGTTCATGGGCTACTCGATGGGTTTGCCGATCGAAGAGTTCCGGTCCATGGAGAAGGTGCTCGACGACATCTGCCGAGTGGTGATGCCGCCGTTCGTCGCGGTGAGCAACGGCGTCGAGATCACCGCCGACACCATCGGCGGAGTGCCCGGCCTCTGGTGTCGCGCCAAGGCCAGCTCGGACGCCTATGTGGACGACCAGGAGGACAAGCAGACGATCGGCGCCACCATCCTGTACCTCCACGGTGGCGGCTACATCGGGACGTCGCCGATCATGTATACCGCGTTCGCCGCTGCGCTCGTAAGACACACCGGCTTCGAGGTATTCATCGCCGACTATCGGATGGCTCCGGAATTCCCCTTCCCGGCCGGCGTACATGACGCGGCCGACGTCTACCGTGGCCTGCTCGACCGCGGGGTTGCGCCGGAGCACCTCGTGGTGGCCGGCGATTCCGGCGGTGGCGGCCTGGCCACCTCACTGATCTCTCACCTGCACGATCACTCGATGCCCATGCCGGCGGCGGCCGCGCTGTTCTCGCCGGAGGTCGATCTCGATCTGGACCGCCCGTCCATCACCGAGAACGCGCAGCTCGACATCCTGCCGTGGAATGTACCGGTCACCCCGTATCTGCATGGTGTGCAGCCCAACGACTCCCGCGTCTCGGTCATCTACGCCGATGTCGACGCGGAGTGGTTTCCGCCGACCTTCGTGTGCTGGGGAGCCGACGAGATGTTCCGCGACGGCATCCGGGAGTTCGTCGACGTCTTGGAGAAGGCGGGCGTGCGAGTTGCCGCGATGGAGGAATTCGGCATGTTCCACGTGTTCCCGATCCTGATGCCGTGGGCCGAACCGGCCAAACGAGTGTTCCGCGCACTGCACGAACTCGCCGCTGCACACGTCGCCCCCGACCCCGACGCCGAACAAACCCACTGAGGCGGTCTGGGTCGTCGGCGATACCCGACCACCGTCACCCGGGGGGGTTATGCCCCCGTTACCGAGGTCGCAACCGGGTTGCGGTGGACTCGAGGTGCGCGATCGCGTCCCGCGCATCGATTAGCGTCGGTGTCGTAGGAGGTGGTCACGTGGCGCATGCGGCATCGACAGACCCGTTGTGGCTGTTCGGAGATCAACTCGGCCGACACATCTTCTCGGCCGCCGAGCACGACGATCGCGAGGTGGTGTTGATCGAGTCGTCGACGGCCTTTCGCCGTCGTGGCGGCCACCGACAGAAAGCGCACGTTCTGCTGTCCGGGATGCGACATCTCGCCGACGAGCTCGGTGATCGCGCCCAACTCTGGCAGGCCGAGACCTACCGTGACGCGCTCGCTGCGCTCGGCCGCCCCGTGGTGGTGCATGAACCGAGTTCGCGAGCCGCAGCGCGATTCGTGCACCGACTCTGGGTCGAGGGACTGGTGTCGGAGATCCTGCCGAACCCATCTTTTGCGCTGTCCCGCCGTGACTTCCGCCAATGGGCAGGCGATTGCGAACGATTCCGCATGGAAGAGTTCTACCGAGACCAGCGTCGGCGGTTCGAGGTGCTGATGGACGGTGACGAACCATTCGGCGGCACATGGAATTTCGATCGCGACAACCGCGAGCCGCCGCCGCGTCGGCGGACTCTCGGGATCGACGATCCGTGGTGGCCCACCGAGGATGACATCGACGAACAGGTACGTGCCGACCTCGACACCATGGATGTGGCGTTCACCGGCGACGACGGCCCGCGGCTGTTCGCAGTCACCCATGACGAGGCGCAGCGAGCGCTGGCCCATTTCGTCGGTCACCGGCTGGCCACGTTCGGCCGATGGGAGGACGCCATCATGGGCGAGGACTGGGCGATGTCGCATTCGCTGTTGTCGGTGCCGCTGAACCTCTCGTTACTCCATCCGCTCGACGTCGTCGGCGCCGCGGAGGACGCCACCCGGGCCGGCGACGTCGAGCTGGCGTCGGCGGAAGGATTCATCCGGCAGATCCTCGGGTGGCGCGAGTTCGTGTGGCACCTCTACTGGCACTTTGGATCCGACTACCCGTCCAGCAATCACCTGGATGCGCATCGATCGTTGCCGCGCTGGTTCCGTGAACTCGACGACGCCGCGGTCACCGCGCGATGTTTGTCCGATGCGTTGGCCGGAGTTCGTGAGCGGGGTTGGGTGCACCACATCCCCCGCCTGATGGTGCTGGGTAGCCACGCTTTGCAGCGCGGATACGATCCGGCCGAGCTCACCGAATGGTTTCGCGCCAACTTCGTCGATGGATTCGACTGGGTCATGCCGGTGAACGTGATCGGCATGAGTCAGCACGCCGATGGCGGGCTGATGGCCACCAAGCCATACACGTCCGGGGGCGCCTACATCTCCCGGATGTCCGATCTCTGCGCCGACTGTGCTTTCGACCCCAGGACGCGAGTCGGCGAGAAGGCCTGCCCCTTCACCGCCGGCTACTGGGCGTTCACCCATCGCCACCGGGAGATGCTGCGGTCCAATCATCGCACCGCACGTGCCGTGGCCTCGATGGGACGCCTCGACGATCTCGATGCATTACTCGAGCAGGAGCGACATCGGGATTCGTTCTGAGTTCTCTCACACCAGCGGTCGCCCGAAGCGGTTGCGCAACCGCACATCCCACAGCAGCGCACGGAACATCAGTTGCGACAGCCACAACGGCTTGCGTCGTTCGCGCTGCACCTGACGATCGACATAGGAATCGAACCACTGTTGGTCGGTTGCGGACCAGGAGACCCGGAGTGCCGTCCGGAAACGTTCGGGCAGGTAGCCGATCGTGCGCCGATACTTCGTCGGCCCGTAGCGCCGCTGGATCCACGGGTGCGCATAGCCGAAATGGGCGATGTCGAGCAGAAACTCACGGACCTCGTCGCCGATCTCGATGTCCTCGACCTGCCGATCCCAGTACACCTGGAACTGCTCGCGGTCGGCGGGCCACATCTCGGCCGGCATCTGCAGGGTGGTGCCGACGACCATGCCCTGACGGTAGAAGGTGTCGCGCTCGACACCGGTCAATGGTCCGTGCACGCGCTCGTAAATGTCTTCCCAACCGTAGTAAAGACAGGCCGCAACCCACAGCTGCAGTTCGGGATTCATGGCGTTGTACTCGACCGGACTGTCCCCGTGCGAGCGAACCTGGGCGTGCTGCCGATTGACGGCCTGGCGATAGCGACGTCGATCCTCTGCAGTGCCCATCGCGGCCACCGCGAGGTAGGACGCGGTGGTGCGAGCTCGTTTGATCGGATGTCGGTCGAGACGACCGCTCTTGACGGTGCTGTGTGCCACGCCGTATCCGACCGCGGGGTTGGCCAACTGCATGATCACGTTGGCGGTGCTCATCGTCTGCCCCATCGACAGCAGCGACCGTGCGAACATGCTGCTGTCCATCTGGTCCATCTCGGCGCGTGACATGCGCTGTGTACTGGTCATTGCCATACCCTATCTGACTACGTCTGTGTTCAGAATAGCGCCTGAGCATGCCGGAGTCGAGCCACACGCGGTGATGAGAACCGCCATGGTGGCGAAAACCACCACCTGGCGGCAGATGGGCGGCGGTACACTCGGGTATGTCGATGATGACAACCGGACGAGGTGCGCCGTACCCGGACAGCGACAAGACGGCGCCTGGAGGTCCGGAAGTCGATGTCATGGCTGATATTGGTGTTGTCTGGTGTGCTGGAGGCCGTCTGGGCCACCGCACTCGGTCGGTCGGAAGGATTCAGCAAACCGACGCCCACGATCATTTTCTTTATGGCACTGGTCGTTTCGATGGCGGGTCTGGCGTATGCGATGCGCGATCTGCCGACCGGCACCGCATATGCGGTGTGGGTGGGTATCGGTGCCTCGCTGACCGTCGTCATCGCGATGGTCACCGGCGCCGAGGCGGCTTCATGGCTCAAAGTGGGCCTCATCCTGACGATCGTCGCATCGGTGGTCGGGTTGAAGTTGGCACACTGATGAATCGGGCTGGACCGCGAAAGGACGTGCATTCGTGAGTGTTCGAGTGTTGATCGCCGACGTGTCGGTGTCCTTCCACGCCCCGTGTGAGGCGGTTTTCGATTACCTCAGCGACCCGGAGAACCGCCCGGACTGGCAGTCGAGTCTGCGTGCTGTGAACAACCTGACGACGCCGAGTGGCCGGGCCGGTGACGTCGGAACCAGTTGGACCGATGTCACCGTTGCCCCCTGGGTCGCCCCGCGACTGGAGGTCACCGAGTGCGTGGCGGGTCGACGTTGGGCGGAGATCGGTGCCTGGCATACGGTCGACGCCCATCTGTCTCTGGAGTTCTGCGAGACCTCCCGGCCCGGCACAGATGTCCGCGCACTCGCCCATCTGACCGTCCCGGTGTTCCTCGCGCCGCTGCTGCCGATGCTGCGCCTGCTGACGCCGCCGGCGCTGCGCAGCGACCTGCGACGCGCAGCGGAACTGGTCGGTGCGACCGCCTCCTCGGGTCAGTCGGCTGCAGACGCGTAACTGATCCGGATGGGCCGGATCACCGCACGGTGCGTGCTCCCGTCGGGGTCGAGAACCCAGACGGCTGCTGCGATGTGGCCGGTCGACACGAGACGTCCGGTCACATGGAGCACGGTCGGTTCGTCGCCGACACACACCGGCCGGACGAACCGCGTCTCGCAACCGGTGATCATCGCCCGGTGATCGCGAGCCCACCGCTGGGCATACTTCAGCACAATGGCAACCAGCAGCAGTCCATGTGCCACCGGCGCATCGAGTCCGGCTGCGCGCGCGGCGGCCGGTTCGATGTGGATGGCGTTGTCGTCACCCGATGCCGCGGCGTAGCGTCGGACACGGTCAAGTGTGAGGTGCTCCTCGGCGTCCCACAGCGGGGCGTCGAGGTCGGTGTGAGACGCCACGTGACTCATCCGTCGGCCTCTTCTGATCGAAAGACCAGCGTGGAAGTGCTGTCGGCGATCGGCAGGGTCTCGTCGGCGGCATGGATGTCGCTGCGGACCGTGAGTTGGGTTGCGCCGGCGCGATGTCGCACGCTCGTGACGGTGAGCAGGCCGGTGAGCAGATCCCCGCGCCGAGGCGGTCGACGCACATGCAGCGCCTCGGATGTGTGCACGATGCCATCGCGCGGGACCACTCCGGCATCCATGGCCTGGTGGGCGAGTTCGACGCTCACTCGGAAGACGACGGACACGGGGGTCTCGGCCTCCGAAACGTCCACCACCTCGGCAAAAGAAGCGATCAGGGCGTCATCGACGGCCACCGCTACCGGTGTCCGGAAGACCATTCCCTCGACCAGCTTCGTGGCCATGCTTAACGCTAGCGAATCCGAATGCGCGGCACCAGGTGCGTTGCCGGCGAATGTCCCCGTCGCCGATGTTGTGGCTGGGCTGATGGCTGATGGCTGGGGACGAGGGTGGGTCACCCCTCGTCGGGGCCGTTCGGGACCACCAGTGAATGGTCGAAGGCGTAGACGATCGCGGCGGCACGGTCGCGCAGATCGAGTTTGGTGAAGATGTGGTTGACGTGACTCTTGACCGTGACCTCGGAGATGAACAGGCGGGCGCCGATCTCGCCGTTCGTGTGTCCGCGTGCCATCAGCTTCAACACCTCGAGCTCGCGGTCGGTGAGTCGGTGGCGCGGGGACCGCCCGTGGTCGGGAGCAGAACGTCGAAACCCATGCAGGACACGAGCAGTCACCGCAGGATCGAGAAAAGCGCCGTCGGCGACGACAGCGCGCACGGCCCAGATCAGCGACTCCGCAGGCGAATCCTTGAGGATGAAGCCCGCCGCCCCGGCGCGCAGGGCCCCCGAGAGGAGTTGGTCGTCGTCGAAGGTGGTCAAGACCAGCACCGGCGGCGGTGCGGCCATGCGCCGGACCGCCGCGGTGGCGGTGATGCCGTCGACGTGGCGCATCCGCAGATCCATCAGGATGATGTCGGGGGTACAGGCGGAGACGCTGGTGACCACCTCGCTGCCGTCACCGCACTCCCCGACGATGTCGAACCCGTCACGGGCTCGAAGTATTCGGCGCAGGCCGGTACGAACCAGTTCCTGGTCGTCGACGAGCAGAACGCGGATCGGGTCGGCGTCGACCGCGACGGGATGCGTCGATGACATCAGACCGCCGTCCGCTCGACCGCCGCCGATTCGGGAGAAGCGGCCGTCGGGAAGACCGCGCGTACCACCCATTCATCGGCGTCCGGGCGGACATCCACCGCGCCGCCCAACAATCGCGCCCGCTGCTTCATCCCTTCGATCCCCGATCCGTCGGTTCCGGGCCGCGCGCCCGGCGCATAGGGGTTGCGCACGCACAGTGACACCTGGTCGTCGGCGCGCAGTGTGATCGACGCCGACGGCGTGGAAGCGTGTTTCACCACGTTCGCGAGTGATTCCTGGGTGATCCGGTAGAGAGCCGAGCCAATTGGGCCGGGGACGGCGGTGAGGTCACCGCTGCGATCGACGGACACTGTCAGACCGGCCTTCCGGTATTCGTCGATCAGATGCTCCACATCGCAGGCGCCCGGGGTGGGCGCGGCTTCGGCGCCGTCGGTGCCGAGGACCTTGACGATGAATCGGATCTCGGTCATCGCCTGGCGGCCGAGTCGCTCGGCGTCCTCGAGGGCCTCGAGCGCGTCGGCGCGATCACCGTCCTGCAGGGCGCGCCGCGCGCCGGTGACGTTGAGCATGGTGATCGACAACGAATGTGCGATGACGTCATGGACCTCGCGGGCGATCCGCCGGCGCTCGTCGCCGGCCGCGCGATCGGCTCGCACGCGTTGGGCGCGCACCTCGTTCTCCGACAACAGTTTCTGATACAGCATCATGTATCCGACCAGCCATCCGCACAGGATCGCGAGCAGGTACGCGGCGGGTGACTGCAAATGATCGGTGACTCCCGCGATGACGATCACGGTGATCGACAGCGCCAGGACCGCGACGCTCGCGCGCAACGACTCCATCGCGGCGGCGATCGCCGTGGTCAAGGCCAGAAACAGCGGCGCGATGTCCAGTGACACCGGGTCCATCAGCATCAGCCCGGTCGACACGGCCGCCAAGATGTTGCACGGCAGTTTGCTCTGCAACCACAGGTCGAGCAGGAGCGATATCAGGGCGACGCCCGCACCCATCAGGGCCCACCAAGGAGGATCGATCGGCACACGCTGCGCGGTGGCACCGATGATGATCGTGAACGAACCGAGCAGCGTCACCGCGGTGAAGAGCGGCGGGTATCCCTCGCCGGCCAACTCCAGTCGGCTGCGTATCCACCTGATCGATGACCTCACCGCCACAAGGATAAGCGGTCGGCGGCCGGGGGCATCGCATTCTGGGTGGAAACCGACTCCACCCTCGGGTGGAGAACGGTTCCGACTTCGGGATGCAGATCGGCGATCGGCTGCCGCCTAGCGTCATCGGTACCGGCAGCGACCCAACCCCAGACCCGAGGTGAGAGCAATGTCCATGTGCGCCCGCGACTACCTGAACCGATGGTTGACCGAGACCACTCCTGTTCTCCCGCAGGGAATTGTGGTGGTCGGATTCAGCGATACGCAGAGATCGTGGACCGCGGCAATCACTGCGGCCGCCGCTCTCGACCGACGTAGTCGGATCGTACTGGCGATGGCCACCACCCGTCCACGACCGCCGAGGTCGGATACTTTCGGCTACGACGCGCTGCGCGCCGATTCATACCTGCTGTCGGAACGGGCGATTCTGGATGAGAAGCTTCGCGAGGCAAAGGAAGTGGTGCTGGGCCGAACGTCGGCGACGGTGACGACCGAGGCCGTGGTCGCCGACCCGGTCCACGGGCTCGCCGAGGTCGCCGCGCGCGTGCGCGCAACTGCCGTGGTGGTGGGTATGGGCCACGACCATCCCACACCGCAGGTGCGTCGTATGGCTCGCGCGCTACCCGATGGAGTCTCACTCTTCGCCACGGACGGTCGAGATCACGTGCGGGTCATACCTCGGGCCGCAGCGCGGTCGGCGAACCGTCGTCCGGTGCTTTCTCCGGTACCGCATGCGGCCGGGGCGTGAGGGCTGGACCGGACATCCCGACGGGGGCCGATGAGTATCCCCAGGTGGCCGACGACCCGGCGTCGGCCTCCGGCAGCTGCCGGCCCTAGCCGGACGTGGTGGCGACCCCCTTCGGTGCCCCCGCAGACATGAAGCCGAAGAGATACCCGGCGATCCGGCGCATCTGGATCTCGTCGGCGCCCTCGGTGATCCGGTAACGACGATGGTGCCGGTAGATGTGCTCGAACGGCTCATGGCGCGAGTAGCCTCGACCGCCGAAGACCTGCATCGCCTGATCGGCGGCGTCGCAACAGAGTCGGTTGGCCTGGTAGTTGCACATGGAGACCTCCTGAGAGGCCGCGAACGGACCGTAGGTGTCCATCCTCCATGCTGTCTCCCGGATCAACGATCGCAGCATCGCCGCACGAGTGTGCAGTTCCACCAACGGGAACTGGATCGCTTGATTGGTCGACAGCTTCTTGCCGAACGGGGATCGCTCGTTGGCGTGTCCTACCGCCCGATCGATGCAGTACTGCGCCGCGCCAAGGCTCGAGGCTGCCTGACGGATTCGGTTCTCGTTGAAGAAGTGCTGGACGATCTGCAGGCCGCGGCCCTCCTCACCCATGATCGCCGAGTGGGGCACACGGACGTCCCGCAAGGTGATGTGGGCGTGATCGGTGGGCATGTTGAAGGTCCACAGGTACTCTTCGACAGCGAATCCGGCGGCCTGCGGGTCCACCAGGAACGCCGTGATGCCGCGAGCATCGCCGGCTTCGCCGCTGGTTCGGGCGAAGATGATGTCGCGATGCGCGACGTGGATGCCGGTGTTCCAAGTCTTCTCTCCGTTGATCACCCACGTATCGCCGTCGCGAACCGCGGTGGTCTCCATGTGAGTGGCATCCGAGCCGTGTTCGGGCTCGGTGATACCGAAGGCGAAAAACCGCTCTCCGGCCGCCAACGCCTCGACCCATTCCTCTTTCTGTTCGGGCGAACCGTACTCGAGCATCAGCAGCAAACCGACGTTGTTGCCCACGATCGCGTGTTCGTTCTGCAGGTCGCAGTGCAGGCCGAGCCCCTTGGCCGCCAGGTGCTCCCGGATGACGGCCATCGACAGATTCGAACCGTCGCGACCGCCGTACGCGGCCGGGAACGGATATCGGAAGTGTCCGGCTGCATCGGCACGACGACGTGCCTCCCGCAGCAGTGCCTCCCACTCGGCGCTGGGCAGACCACCACGGTCCCAGTCGGTGCGCGCATCCTCACGACGGTGGTCGAAGAACCGTATGTTGTCGTCGGTCTGCTCGAGCGGCACGATCTCGGCAGCGATGAACGCATCGAGCTCAGCCAGGTAGTCCGTCAGGGATTCGGGCAGTGCGAAGTCCACGTGTCAAACGCCTCTCGGTCGGCAATCGGGTTGGTCAGCAATCGGGTTGGGTGAGATGTTTGGGGTTGGCGACCGTGAGACGGTCGATCACCTCGGCGGCGACCACGGCTCGTATCCTGTCGTCACCGGCGGCCAGCGAACCGCTGCGCAGTGCGTCGGCGAGTTCGGCGCTGCTGTGCACGCCGAGTGGGGCCAGTCGTCGACGGCTCGCTTCGGCCTGCTGGGCACCGAGCAGTACCTGTCGGCGGACCGTGGCGAGCACGTTACCCGCCACCCGGGTCCGAAAACGCACCTGCGGAGAGATTCCGCTGTCGGCGGCGACCTCGTCGGTCAGGAAACCCGACACGGCGTCGAGCAGATCGAGCAACGCGGGCGCGGTGTGTGGATCCCCGTCGGCAGCAAGCGCGGTTTCCTCGGTGTTCAGCGGGTCGGGTATCGAGACAGGTGTGGTGATGCCGAGAGTGAGCAACGCATCGAATTCCTGCTCGGCACTGCGTCGTCCGATGGCGGCGAGTTCCATCGAACGTTCGGTACCGTCGAGATACCGATTGGCCTGCGAGCCGCAGATGAGGCCCCACCGCACCGTGGCGTAGAGCTCCCACCACCGCAGGGCGTCCTCCGTCGGTCGCCAGCCCGCCACCTGCGCGTAGGCGTCGAGTAGATCTGCGCGCGCACCCATCCCGGCGACCGGGCGTGGTACACCGAACCGCCAGGCCTTGGCGCACAACCAGCCGAGATCCTCCATCGGGTCCCCGAGATGGGCCAGCTCCCAGTCGAGTACGGCCGAGATCCGATCCGGCGTGATCAACAGGTTGCCCAGCCGGAAGTCGCCGTGTACCACGGTGTCACTCGGAGCGGATTCGGGCCGATGGCGATCGAGCCAGTCGATGGCGAGCACGAGTCCCGCCGGTGCGCGAGCGTACTCACGAGCGAACAGGGTGTGCAGCGCCTCGATCGGGTCGCCGATGTGGTCGAGGCCGGTCGAGGTCGACTTCATCGCGTGAATGCGGGCGAGTACGGTGCCCGCTTGTCGCGCGAAGTCATCGCGCACTGAACCGTAGGCGTCATCACGCAGGATTCGTCGGGCGATGGACTCACCATCGACGAAACGCATGACCGCATAAGGGAACCCGAGGACGCTCTGCTCGTCGGCGGAGTCGCTGAGGTCGAGGACCTCGGGGACGGGTACACCGGCGACGTACGCGGCCCGGAGCACATCGACCTCGCTGCGCAACCCGCCTGCGCCGGTCGCTGCGGCCGGTGCGGCTCGCACGATGATTGCTTCGTCGCCGCGTTCGTCCCCGACCGTGACCGCGTACGTGGTGCGGCTGGCGCCAGCAGGTACGACGCGAGCGTCCCGCAGCGTCACCGGTCGATCCCACACGGTGCTCAACCGTTCCGCGATACGCTCGCCCACCTCGGTCGGGTCGGTCGACCTCATCATGCTCATCTCGGTCACTGCTCGTGCCCCCTCACCCTTCGCGGTCCGACGATGCGACGCTACCCGAACCGACCGAGGGCTCCGTCGGTTACTCGAAAATCAACTGAACGGAAGCCATTCCGGCCGGGAGGAACCCCGGGGGACGAGAATCGTGCGGTACTCCCCCGGCGTGCGTGTCATCTGCACCTGGTCGGTGACGCCTTGGTAGCGCCCGAGCGGCGTATCGGCCGTGAACACTTCCGGATCGAGGTAGACGTGACGGTCGTCGTCGCCGGAGCGCCCCGCCACCTGATGGGCGTACTCGCGGTCGAACACGCCCATGCCCACGATCCACAGCGCGGCCCGGGTCAGCGACACGTGCACGCGATAGCTCCCGCCCTCCTGTGCGCGTCGAGACAGCGCCTCCACGATCCCCGCGGTCATCAACCACGACACGATGTAGTCGTTGACGACCAGGATCGGGGGGAGCGCCGGACGGTCGCCTCCGCCTTCGTACAACATCATCCCGGCCAGGCTTCCGGCAGTTTGGTCGAAGCCCACCCAGGACGACCACGGCCCCGTCTCACCGTTGAGTGAGGCTGTCGCGTAGACGATGCCGCGGTGACCGGCGGCCACGTCGGCCGCCGACAGCCCGATCCCGTCGAGATAGCCCGGTCGCCGGTTGGCGTAGAAGATGTCAGCATCGGCGAGGAGATGGCGAAGGCGTTGCGCTCCTTCGCCTTTGTAAGGATTCAGCAGCGTGGAGCGCACTCCGACGTTGGCGCTGACGTAGGTTGCGTCGTGCTCGAGTTCATTGGGGCGCCACACGTTGAGCACGTCGGCTCCGTGCAGGGCCAAGGCCCGTCCGACTCCGGCGCCGGCGATCACATGGCCCATGCCCAGGGCGCGCAGGCCGTCCAGTGGCCCGGTGGCGCCGGCCGGGACGGCGACCGGGTCTCCATCGGAGATCTTGGTGACCTCCACGAGCGGCATGTCGGCGAGAACGTCACGGAAATGCGGCTCGTCCAGGATGTCGGGGACCGTGCGCAACATCGGCATCACCACGCCCGCGTCGGCGCCGGCTGCCTCGAGTTCGATTCCCTTCCAGGACGCTATCGCCTCGGCGACGGCTTCCTCGTCGTCCGGCACACCGAGCAGCTTCTGCGCTGCCACCTTGATCTTGGGATAGGGGTTGAGCGGCATCATCCAGCGGTCGTCGGCGGTCCGATAGAAGCGGAATCCCAAGGCATTCGAGGGGTTCGACGGGGTGCCTGCAGGATAACCGTTGACCAGTTCCCAGCGACGATCGTAGAAGGGGCACAGGCGATGCGGGGCACTGCGCAGATCGACGGTGATGTCCTGCCCGTCACCACCGCGAACCTGCCATAGTTTGGCGATCGCAGCCGACTTCGCGGCCAGTGCGATCGCCGCCGCACCACCCAGACGTAACGTACTGGGCACCACGGGATCGGCTCCTAGGAACCTGATGGTGCCCCCGGTGTCGGTGGCGCGCATACCGATGGAGCCGAGCACATCCTCGAGTTCGGTCCGCGGATCGAAAGTGTCGTCAGTGGCAGGGTTCTCGGCGGCGGTGCGGAGCCGATCGGTCAGGCTGGTCAACGCTGCTCCTCGGTCGTCGGGACGCGGTCGGAGTCATCATCGGCGAGCAGGTCGTCGGGGATCAACACCTGGCGTGAGCGCAGGTACTCCCCGATGGCCTTGCCGACCTGGTCGACGCGTGTGTTCGACGACCCGCCGGTACCCAACAGCCCTCGGATCACGAAATGCACCGCTTGCAGTTCCGGGAACTCGTGGCGGTCCACGTCGAGGTCCTTGGCCTCGGGAAGCAGCCTGCGAAGCTCATCGCTGCTCAGAAAGCCTCTCAGCCACAACCACACCCGCGGATCACGCGTCCAGATGCCGACATTGCTGTTGCCGCCCTTGTCGCCGCTTCGGGCGTGCGCCACCAGTCCCAGAGGGGCGCGGGTGACCCGATCCGGGAGCGGCGCCTCCCGGGGTTCGGGGTGAACGGGCTGCGCCACCACGTCGGTGGTCGGCGGAATCGCGGCCGCGACCCTCCGACCGTCGTCGAGAACGGCGCGATGATCGAGAACTGTCAACGGGAGCAGGCCCGGCCAGTAGTCGATGCGAGGTCGAGGGCTCGAATGCAGACCGGCCGCGCCGTCGTGATAGTAGCCGGGGATGCCCTGCAGATAGAGGCTCCCCAGACGGCGGGCCAGATCGGCCTCGGCGAGGGCGTCGGCGGTCGGCGCGGTGGCCATCACGCGAAGCGCCACGGTGGCCGCCCACTGCGACTCCGGGTCGGCTGCCGGAGTGCCGATGGGCGCCAGGTCCAGCGTCACGCCGTCGGGCAGACCGGGCATGAGCTGATCGCGGATCAGCGCGATCTTCTCCTCGATATGCGGTGAGGTCACGAACACGGTGTTGACGACGGAGAATCCGATGGGTCCGAAGATCGCGACCTTCGTGGTGTGTGGTGGGGGGCCGCCGAGCGCACCGGACACCGCAACGCGGTCGGGTCCGACGTCGCGGACCCGGAGATCGTCGAGGCGAACGGTGACGTCAGGATTGAGATACACCGGCCCCTGGATCTCGTACATGATCTGCGCGGTCACCGTGTCGCGGGTGACCGCCCCGCCGTCGCGTGCGTGTTTGGTCACGACACAACTGCCGTCCGCGGCGATCTCGGCGATGGGAAAGCCCGGCACGGTGCGGTGTGGGATGTCGAGGAATCCGGAGAAGTTGCCGCCGACGGCGTGCGGGCCGCATTCGATGATGTGTCCGGCCACGACCGCGCCCGCCAATGCGTCGAAGTCCGACGTATGCCACCCGTGCCACCACGCGGCCGGACCCACGGTCAGCGATGCGTCGGTCACACGACCACAGACCACGATGTCAGCGCCGGAGTCGAGCGCTGCGGCCACTCCCCAACCGCCGAGGTAGGCGTTGGCGGCGAACGGGGTGGCCGCCCAGTCGGCCAGCGGTGCGCCGCCATCGAGATTGTCGAACCGGTGCCCGTCGCGCCGCAGCCGCGGCAATTCGTCGAGGATGTTGTCCCCGTCGACGTGAGCCACCCGCAGTTCGACCCCTGCGGCGGCGATCTCGTCGCGCAGCGCGGCCGCGAGGCCCGCGGGATGGAACCCGCCGGCGTTGGTCACCACTTTGATCCCGCGGTCGGCGATCGCCGCCAGGTGTGGGCGTACCTGGTCGACGAAGTAGTCGACGTAGCCGCGGCGGGGGTCGCGCTGGTAGGCCGCCGACAGCGCGGCCAGCGTGATCTCGGCGAGGTAGTCACCGACCAGTACGTCGAACCGATCGCCCGCCATCGCCTCGTCGACGGCGCTACGCCGGTCTCCGAAGTATCCGGAGAAGTTCGCGACCCGAATCGGCTCGCGTGTCATGTTCGGCCCTCTTTCTCGTTGTGTGTGCCTGCTTGCCACGCTAGGTCGATCGAGGTGTCGATCACCATCATCAATGTGGACAGTGGCGTGTGACCGGATCGGTCATGGCCCCGGCGGCGTCGATAAGGTATGCGGTGTGGACCTGATCGGACTGCGCTACTTCGTCGCGGTCGCCGAAGAACGCAATTTCACCCGGGCGGCGGCGCGGCTGCACATGGCGGCATCGCCGCTGAGCCGGCGGATCAAGGACCTCGAGCGCGAGTTCGGTGCGGCGTTGTTCGTCCGAGCGCACCATCACATCGAACTGACCCGAGCGGGCGCGGCGCTGCTGCCGCGGGCACTCGATGTGCTCGAGCGGGTCGACGGCCTGGCCGACGTCGTGCGTGAGGCGGACGCGACGACGCCGCGACAAGCGGTGATCGGCATCGCCCCCGAGGTGTCGGCGACGGTGCGGGACACCTTTCTGGCCGATCTCGCCGCGGCCCATCCAGACATCGTCCCGCGCCTGTACCCGGCCAGTACCGAGCCCCTGCTGCGGGATCTGCGCGCTGGTCAGGTCGATCTCGCGCTCGTGCACGGCCCGGTCGGTGGTGCCGAGGTGGACAGCAGATTTCTCGAGCGGCAGCCGGTGGGTGTCGCCGTCGGTTCCGATCTCATCTCCGCCGGCCGTACCTCGATCACGCTGGCCGACCTGACCGACATCCCGTTCGCCTCGATCAACCACGACTCCGCGCCGGAGATCTATCGCAACCTCGATGATCTGCTCGACCGCCACGGGATTCGCAAGCGGATCACCTTGACCGGGGACAACTTTGCCGGACTGGCGCACCTGGTCGCGAGCGGTCAGGCATTCACCTTGGTCGGGTTGGGCAATGGCATGGCCAACCGGCTCTTCTACGGTGAGCCTGTTGCCATTCTGCCGATCGACGGGCTGCGCGCGGCGATCACCACGGTTGCGGCCTGGCGGTCCAATCGCGCGGGAGCAGAACGTCTGGTGGCCGATCTCGTCACGACCGCCGAGGCACTGGATCTCCAGGCGGCCGCATCCGGGATGGCGCCGCCTGCGGTGCGCTGAGACGGGGCACCAGCTCAGGCCTGAGTTGGACCTCCCGACCGGATTTTCGGGGTTCGGTTGATTGTTGGTGCTGGTCAGGGCGTTGGTGGCCTCGAATCTCGAGCACTAATTGTGGCGGATATGGTCGGTTGGGAGCCCGTATGTCCGGAAGGTGAGGACCGCGTCGGGGGCGACCGCGGTGCAGATCGCCGAGACCGTGCAGGGTCACCGGCGGATCGTGGAACATATCGGTTCCGCGCATACCGAGGCGGAGTTGGCGGCGATGATCGCGGTGGCCAAAGGCAAGATCGACGCCGGCCAGCAACACCTTGACCTGCAATTATCGGGGGCAGAACAGGTGCGGGCCGCGGGCGAGGCGGTGATCACCCGCTATTCCAGCGAACTGTTGTGGACCACTTTGACCAGCTCGTATCGGCGGCTGGGCTTCGGTGTGCTCGGCGATGACACCTTCGCCGCGTTGGTGTGCGCGCGGCTGGTCGAGCCGACCAGCAAACTCGACACCCTGCGCGTGCTCGACGACATCGGCATCGATGCGCCGCACCTGTCGAGCATCAAACGCGCGTTGGCCCGATGTGTCGACCGCGACTACCGCCGCCAATTATCGAGAGCCTGCCTCGATCACGTCACCGCGCAGGGACCCGGTGTGGCGCTGGTGCTCTACGACTTGACCACGTTGTATTTCGAAGCCGAGGACGAAGACCAGCTACGCAAGGTCGGGATGAGCAAAGAACGCCGCGTCGACCCACAGATCACGGTCGGTTTGTTGGTGGCGCGCAACGGATTCCCACTCGACATCCATGTCTTCGAAGGCAATAGAGCGGAGACCAAGATGCTGATTCCGGTCATCACCGGTTTCGTCGAACGCCACGAGATCACCGACATGGTCGTCGTCGCCGATGCCGGCATGC